>DASZYN010000622.1:0-5606 GCA_035545435.1 Acidobacteriaceae bacterium
GCCCTCGCCGTTCGCCGGAAACTTCCAGAACTCCGTCTCGCCTGTCTTCGTCGACAAAGCGACGATGCTCTTGCCATCCGGCATAAAGCGCGCCGCGCGATACCGCACTCCCGAATCGCTGCCTGCTACGCGAATGATCCGTCCATCCCTGGCCGGCAGGGTGTAGATTTCCCCGCGTGCTGTGAAGACCACCCGGCTTCCATCCGGCGACAGGTGCGTATCTGTCAGGAATGAGAGCGGCTTTTTCACCCAGTGCTGACGCATCTGGTCGAAATCCGAGACCAGCGTGATGGGAATAACGGCCTCCTGCCCGGTCTTCAGGTCCAGCAACCACAGGTCTCCACCGCTTGCATAGACCGCCTTGCCGTCCCAGACCGATGCACTCTCCACGTCGAAGAATTTCTGATGGCTCTCCTGTTTGAGCCCGCGTCCGTCCCCATCCATCGACCAGACATTCATCACGCCATCGCGATCTGAAAGAAAGTAAACGCGTCCGTTCCAGAACATCGGCGCATGCGATGTCCCCGCATAGCCGCCCGTCAGCAGCGACGCCTCACCCTGCCCGTCATACCGCCAGATGTTCTGGATGAATCCGCCTTTGTAGCGCTTCGTATTGCTCCACTGCTTGTCGATCCGTGTGAAGAACAGCGTCTTCCCGTCCGTCGAATAGCATGCCTCAGAACCAGTCGCCAGCGGGACCCGTTCGCGCTCGCCATGGCTCGCGATCAGCACCAGGCTCGGGTCGGGCAAAGTCGCGTACCGGCGCGTCTCAATCAGCAGCCGGCCGTCTGGGTTCCACCCCGCGGGCTCGGCGCCGCTTTCCCAGGTCTGCCGCTCCGGAACTCCGCCCTCGACCGGCATCGTGTATACCTCACCGGGCCCCTCGTAGTCGCCATAGAACGCGACCGTCTTTCCATCCGGCGAAATCTTCGCTTTGCGCTCCTGGCCCGGCGCAGAGGTCAGCCGGTGGGCTGCGCCTCCGTGCAGGTTCACCGTCCACAAATCGCCTTCAGAAGCAAAGATCAGGGTGTCGCCATGGAGCGCCGGTTCGCGATAATAGCCCGCTCGTCCGGCCGCATCGTCGTTCGCGTGAAGAGCCAGAGCACCCATCGAAAGCAAAGCAAGAACCAACGCACTTCGGCGGATTCCGTGCACAGAGAACATACGGACCTGATACCTTTCGCTTTCATGAGCCGGCAACTCCGCCTCACGAATGGAAGAAATTAAGACAGGGGACTGATGACGTTACACTCTATCACTCTGCGTCACGGGCCTATCCACCTCCGTGATGAAGCCGCCCTGGAATGACGCGGCATGGCTTTTGATCCAGCACAATTACAAATCCCAGCCCTGTACCCTGCACCTTCCGCCCTGTACCCTGTTTTCGTGATTCCGTCCCTTCGCAGCGCCTTCAACGCGCACTTCCGCCCCGAAGCTTTCCGCAACCTGCTGCACTCGCTCGACGCTATCGCGCGCACCCATATCGCGTTCCCCGTTGCCGAGACGCCCTGTTTCTTCCCCCAGTCGCTCCTCGATGAAATGGCTCGTATCGGCGCCGAACTCACTCACCAGCTTGTCAGCGATACGGCTTATCTAACCCGCTCTCTCGCGGCCATCCCCGAACGGTGGCGCTGTGCCGACCAGAATGCGCGCCCGCACTTTCTCACCGCCGACTTCGGCCTGGTCCGCAATCCTGACGGCTCGATCGCTCCACGGCTTGTCGAAATCCAGGCCTTCCCTTCGGTGTTCGGGTTTCAGTTCGCCGCCAGCGAAGCGTATCGCACGGCTTTCGGGCTCGATTCCTCTCTCGAATACCTCCTCGGCGGCCTCGACGAATCGTCCTACTGGAAGCTCCTCAGCCGCACCATCGTCGCCGGCCACGATCCGGAAACCGTCGTTCTGATCGATGTCGATCCCGCAAACCAGAAAACTCTGCCCGACTTCCACATCACCGCCGATCGTCTCGGCATTCGCATCGTGGACATCGCCACTCTCGAGCCCATCGACGGAACCTCGAAGTCACCAGGCGGGCGTCGCCGTCTCGCGTATCGCAATGGTGCCCGCCTCGTTCCAATTCGACGCATCTACAACCGCGCCATCGTCGACGAACTCATCCGCAAACAAATCCCGCTCCAGTTCGACTACCGGGAATCTTTCGACGTCGAGTGGGCCGGCCACCCCAACTGGTACTTCCATATCAGCAAGTTCTCCATCCCGTTTCTCGACCATCCAGCGGTACCGCCGGCCTTCTTTCTCGATCAGCTCTATCGTGATTCCGGCCTTCGCGACCGCTTCGAGGCCAACCGGAATGGCTGGATCCTCAAACCCCTTTTCTCTTTTGCAGGCCAGGGTATTCGCTTCGCCCCCACCGACGCCGACCTCGCCGCCATTCCCTCCAGGGACCGCGCGAACTACCTACTCCAGGAGCGAGTCACCTTCGTACCCGTCATCGATACCCCTTTGGGGCCAACCCAGGCCGAAATTCGGATCCTTTATGTCTGGCCTGATCGGGCAGCCCTCACCCCTCTAACCTCCCTGGTGCGCCTTGGCCGAGGTCCAATGATGGGTGTCGACCATAACCAGGGTCAGGCGTGGGTAGGTGCCTCAGCGGCTTTCTTTCCGACCCAAACGTCTACCCAAAGGTAATTTGTGCCTCGAAATCCACCAGCAACCCACCTTTCCCACAGATGCCCGCGCCCCTGCCCCATTTTGGTCATTGCCACACCCCATTTGGTCGTTTACAAATGGGAACGAAGATGTAAACTTTGGTAATTGGATAGCGCCATTGTTTGCGGGTACTGTAGGGATTAACATTCGCAGGCCTTTCTATGGAATCTGCCCTCTGTTCATCCCACGGCACCAGCCCCTGGCACCATTACCGCGGCGCAGCCCGCTACCCGGTTCGACTTCGGGTAACCGTGCTCGCCGAAGGCCATGATACGGAAGCGTTCACCGAGGATCTCTCCGCCAGCGGTTGTCTCTTACGCTTAAGAGAGCCACTTCGGGAACGGCAGCAAATTGATTTCCTTGTGGAGATTCCGGCGGGCACGCTGGATTTCTCTGTGACTGCGGCGGTGCACTGCTCTGGAAGTATTGTCCGTTCTTATTGGAACAATGGTCAGCCCTTCGCCGCTGTTGTAATCGACGAGTACAGGTTCCAGTAGTCGGACAAACATTTATGACGCAAACCAATGGCAACGGCAACGGTGTACCCCCCCAGGCGGCTCAACCCTCCCCTGAGGTTCGGGTGATTCTCGCTGACTCCCAGGCAATCTATCGGGTCGGCATGCGCAAAGTCTTCGGACCCGATTCAGGGGTTGTAGTCGCTGCCGAAGCTGATAACCTCCAGGGCCTCCAGGACACCGTCCAGCGTGTCCCTGCTGACGTTCTGCTCCTCGAAGGGGCCATGATCACCGGCACTGCTAACGCGGTTCCTGCGATCGTACGCCTCGCTCCCGATCTCAAGATCATCGTTCAGTCCGCCAATACGGACGAGTCGCATACCGTCGATCTTTACCGGCGCGGCGTCCGCGGCATCATTCCTCGGTCTATCTCCCCGGATCTGCTTGTCAAGTGCGTGCGCAAGATCGCATCCGGCGAGACCTGGATCGACAATCAGTCCGTCACCTGGGTCATCGAAGCCTACCGTTCCCAGGCTGGCAACATGAACAACCCGCGCAATCAGCCTCGCCTCAACCAGAAAGAGATGCTGATCATCGCCGGCATTACCCAGGGCAAGCGCAATAAGGAAATCGCTTACCAGCTCGGTACCACCGAGCAGGTCGTCAAGAATTATCTGCGCAAGATCTACGACAAGCTGGGTGTTTCCGATCGACTCGAGCTCGCGCTCTACTGCCTGCACCATCAGCTGCACAAAACCGCAGCCGAGGCAGACTCGCGCCCCCTCGAAGTGTCTACCCAACCCTGATTTTTTGGGAGAATTTAAGACTCCGGTACAGGGCATGACCTTCGGTCTGCCCTGTTTCAGTCTCCGTCGGTTCCGCTCGCCTTCTGCCGTTTCCCTTCCGAAACCCCCTCCGGCCCGATCCTCTCCGCTTCCGTCACAAAGGGCATCACCGTCGCGATCCCGACGTATTCCCCCTGCCGCCGCACTTCGTAGCGAACATAACCCGGCCGCCGCTCGAAAATGGTCAGTGTCACGTCCGGCCACGTCCAGCGCTTCAGCAGAATGTTCAGCTGCGCTTCCAGATTGCGTGCCGCGGCGATCGCCTCGCCGAACGTCAGCACCGGAGCGCCGTCCTTATCGAATGGGTAACGATAGAGCCCTGAGCGTGTCATTCTTTGTATCTCTATCTTTCGCGCTCGGGTCCATCCCCGTCACTTCCCCGTTAGCCATCTGTCGCCCACATCTTGGTAACGTTTCACCGGCGACCGCAGGAACCACTTCCGTAGTACTTGCGGGCTTGCGCCCGGCGTCTCGCTATTTACGCAGGCTTCACGCAGAACGCGCCGGCAAAGCCTCATGTACGTCGGCGAACCTTCTTCCCATGCGCATGCTCGCGAGCGAGTAGCTGAACCTCGACCCGCACGTCCAGCACACGCAATAGCTCTGTCCGCCGATGGTGAAGACCCGGCTCAGCTCCGTATGCCGGCATCCGAAGACAATTTCGAAGATTTTCATCGTTCCCTCTCCTGTCGTATTCCTCGGCCGATCGCCTTTACGCTGTCTTCGCCAGAACGATCTCAGACTCGGCGCGCGCGGATCCGCACCACACCGGCCCTCGCTCGGCCGGAAACAAATAATCCACCAGCGTCCATGCCCCGGCGCTCTCCGCCGTCTGCGCTGCAGGGCCTTCTGCGTCCCGCCACATCGGCAGCACCCTCTTGCGGTCTTGTTTCACGCTGCTCCTCCGTGCCGCACCTGGCGGACATCCGCTACCGGAGTCGCGCTCTCAGGTCACACTTTGGATTAGTGACGGGAAAACGGCTTGCGTATCAGCCAGGCCGATCAGGCTTCCGGGTGCCGAGCGCGAAACCCCGAGCGCCGCTCACTGCACGCTGTACAGCTGGAACGATCCCCAGTAGAACGGCCTGCGAAATTCGCCGCGTTCCGCACCGGTCCCATGCAGCAGCTGCAACTTCGCCTGGCGCAGCGCCGCGCTCGGCGGCAATCCATCCTGCAGGCCCTGGTAGAGCACGTCCATCAGCCTGGGCGCCGAGGCGTCGCTCACCTCCCAGAGAGCGCCGATCACGTTGTGCGCGCCCGCGCGCAGGAACGCCCACGACAACCCGACCAGCCCTTCGCCGGCGTACGATCGTGTCCCACCGCCATAGCAAGCTGCAATCGTGACCAGCCGCGCACCGATGGGATGCTGCATGATCTCGCGTGCGTACAGCTTGAAGGAGTCCTCCGACCCCGGTGTCCGCGACAGGATGATCGCCGAATCCAGGGGGTCGGTCCGGCTCGCCACGCCATGCGCGACAAAGTCGATGTAGGCAAAACGCCGCGGGTCGCTCTTCAGATACGCGGCTGCATTTGCCCGTCCGCGTGCAAACACGGTCGCGTCCTGCGGCCGGAAGTGCTTCTCGATCTCCCGCATCTCCACGGGCGCGTTGGGCAGCTGCGGATAATCCGGACCCGGCGA
>DASZYN010000623.1:0-3338 GCA_035545435.1 Acidobacteriaceae bacterium
CATGCCATTGCGGCCGACCATGAATAGATTCTCGAATCGATCCGTATAGCGGACGATCTCGTCGAAGCGATCGTAGGTACCAAAGTAGGCGGGATACGTTTTCGGAACGCGGACGACGACCGAGTCGCGGACCTGGCTGGCTCGAAGGATGCCGATCTTCTCGACTTCAGCGATGGCGAAGCGAGCGATCTCGTCATCGGGCATATTCCATAGCTGGTCGGTCTCGTAGCAGAAGTATTCGAGTCCAATCCAGACTTTGTCAGGATCGGCGACCATGTACGGGCTCCAGTTGTTGAAAATCTGGAGCCGGCCGACGAGGACGTCGGGCTCCTGGATGTAGATCCAGGTGTCTTTGAGCGGGCCACCATCGGGTTCGGTAACGGTAAGGCGGTCGACAAGAAGACCGACGGTGATGAAGTCGCGATAGATGAGACCGTCGGCGATGGCCTTGACGTCCGCAGGAACATCGACATCGAGGCTGTGGATGAGTTCACGGACCGGCATCGTCGAAAAAACGTAGTCGGCAGGAATGGTATGCATGGCTCCCCAGGGATCGCGCGCGGCAACGGAGACGACGCGGTCGCCTTCGATGTGCAGTTTTGTGGCGCGCCAACCCAGGTGCACTTCGCCGCCTTTTTTTGTCACCAGGCTCGCTACATATTCCCAGAGTTGGCCCGGGCCGTATTTCGGATAGAGGAACTTTTCGATCAGCGAGGTCTCCGTGGACTTTTGGGAAAGGTCTCCGAACGTTTTCGGGCTGAAGGCTTTTTTGAGGAAATGGGCCACAGCTGTGCGCAGGGAGAGGCCCTTGATGCGCTGGGCTCCCCACTCGGCGCTGATCTGATTGCACGGCACGCCCCAGACTTTTTCGGTGTAGGACTTGAAGAAGGTCAGATAGAGTTCGGTGCCGAAGCGGTTGATGAGGAAGTCTTCGAGAGTTTTCTCGTTGCGGCGCGGGAACAGTCTGGCCCGCAGATAACCGATGCCAATCCTGAAGGTGCGCCCCAGGCCGAGCTGGCGAAGGGTCTGAGCATTGAGCGCAAGGGGGTAGTCAAAGAAGCTGCGCAGGAAATAGATGCGGCTCTTGCGCGGCCGCACCAGCATGACCAGATCCGGATCGGTAGCGGCATCCATTCCGGCTGACACGGTGCGCTCGCGATTCTGATAGCGGAGGGTGTGGGATTCGGAATCGTTGCCGGTGGAAGCGATAGGCAGCAGATCCGTCCACCAGTCCATGACCCGATCGGCTTTGGAGAAGAAGCGATGGCCGCCAATGTCGATGCGATTGCCATTGTGGCAAATGGTGCAGGAGATACCGCCGATGCGCTGGGTAGCCTCAAGCACGATGGGACGGACGCCGGAGCGGCGCAGGAATTCAAGGGCCGCGGTGAGACCAGCGGGGCCGGCTCCAATGATGACAGCGGTTTTCATGCAGCAGGGATTGGATGCGAACGAAGGAAGCCGGGCGAATGAAGGACGAGGCCTGGCCAAAGCGACGCACTGAGAGGAGTTTCCATCACGGTCATTGCTTCTATGTTCTGTGCCGCGATGTGCCCTGGGCAACAGAAAGTTCGAAAAGGTGATAGCAAGTCGGGCACCTGGAACGAGGACTAGCTGGGATTAACGATTTTTCCGGCGCCTCCGCAAGCCTCGCATTCTTCGTAGAGAGGCAGGTTGCCATTCCAGCCGAGGGTCTTGAAGCCAACTCCGTTGGCGTTGAGGCTGATTCCGCTGGCGGCGCAGGCCGGACAGAGACCATGGGCCCGGCAAAAGTCCTGCCAGGCGGAAGGACGGCCGGCTTCGGTTTCCTTCGCTCGCCATTCTCGTGCCTCCTGCCAGCGCTTCTGAGCGGACAGATAGCGGGTGAGGAACTCGCCGGTGAAAGAGACGCCTCGCGCCATCAGAAAATGAGCCCTCGCGAAGTTATCAGGTTAACTCTTTACGGTTGGGGACAGAGTGTTTTCTGCAACTGAGGACGGGGAGGCGCCGGAAAGGGTTTCCCACCCGCGCCTGGAGAGGTCCCACCAAATGAGCCAGCCGGCAATGGCGGCGGCGGCGAGCAGAACGAAAGCCGCGAGCCATGCGCCGAAGATCAGTTTACCGATGCCGAAGAGGCAGCCATAAACAAGGATGCAGCCAAGAATGGTGTCGAATGCGTTGGCGCGGAAATCGCGAACCGGCGGGAGTTCGGGAGCCTGACTGGCAATATGTTTCCATCCATGCACCATGGGGTGGACGCGCCTGTAGAAGGCGAGCAGCGTCGCATCAGGCTCGGCGCGAGTGAGGAAGGTGGCGGCGATCCACGCTACGGTCGTGACGCCGGCGGTGATGAGTGTGCTTTTTGCGAAGATGACGGCATCGTTGCCGGAGAAGTGAACGCGTGAGAGGCTGAGGGCAACGACGGCAGCAACGATCATGGCGGAGATTTCGCTCCACGCGTTGATACGCCACCAGAACCAGCGCAGGATGTAAACCGCGCCGGTGCCGGCGCCGAGATTGAGCACCAGTTCCCATCCGGCGCCGATGGAGGTCAGCCGGCTGGCGACGTACCCGCTGACGAGGACCAGGATCACGGTGATGATCTTGCTGACGAAGACGTAGTGGCGTTCATTGGCGTCCCGCACCATGAAGCGGCGATAGAGATCGCTGACCAGGTAGGAGGTTCCCCAGTTGAGCTGCGTGCCGATGGTCGACATGTAGGCAGCGAGGAAGGCGGCGATCATGAGGCCACGCAGAGCGGGCGGAAGAAAATCGCGCAGGACCATGACGTATCCCTGCTGGGGATTGGCACTGTAGGCGGCGCTGGGATGGAGACCGCCATGGGTGGAGTACATGGCGAGCGCAACGAGGCCGGTGACGATCCACGGCCACGGGCGGAGCGCATAGTGGGCGATGTTGAACCAGAGGGTCGCGCCGAGGGAGTGTTTTTCGTTTTTTGCGCTGAACATGCGCTGGGCGATGTAGCCACCCCCGCCGGGCTCAGCGCCGGGATACCAGGCGGCCCACCACTGGACGCCGATGTACATGAGGAAGGTGAGGAGAGGAAGAGTCCAGAGGTTGGAGGTGGTGAGGCCTGAGTGGAAGTCGGGCAGGAAGGAAAGGACGCTGGAGGTTGGATGTCCTGCGGCGCGGGTAGCGGCGTCGACGATGTTCAGGCGCACGCGGAGGGCAGACATGCCGCCAAGGCGAACGACGGCGATCCAGGCGAGGACGATGATCATCGCCATCTTGAGTACGAATTGAAATAAATCGGTGACGAGGACGCCCCAGAGTCCGCCAAGAAAGGTATAGAGGCCGGTGAAGGGAACCAGGATGAAGATGCAGATAAAGAGCGCGGT
>DASZYN010000624.1:0-7329 GCA_035545435.1 Acidobacteriaceae bacterium
GGCTATCTCAAGCGGACGCCGATTTCCACGTATCGCCAGCAGCGGCGCGGGGGCACGGGCCGGCTCGGCATGAAGACGCGTGAGGAGGATTTCGTCACGCAGCTCATCGTCGACTCGACGCATGCTTACCTGCTCTGCTTCACCAACAAGGGCCGGGTCTACTGGCTGAAGGTCTACGAGATTCCCGACGTAGGCGCGGCGGGCAAGGGCAAGTCGATCGCCAGCCTGCTGAGCCTGCAGCCGGGCGAAACCGTCCGCAACATTCTGCCTGTCCGCAACCTTGAAGAAGAGGGCAAGTACATCTTCTTCGCCACGCGCAAGGGCACGGTGAAGAAGACGCCGCTGAAAGACTTCTGCAACGTGATGGCGCGCGGCATCATCGCGATCGGCATCGACGAAGACGACGAGCTGGTGGCCGTTCGCCTGACTGACGGGCAACAGATCGTCTTCCTCGCCACCCACGACGGCCTGGCGATCCGCTTCGACGAGGACGGTGTCCGCTCCATGGGGCGTCCCGCGTATGGTGTCCGCGGCATCGATATCGGCAAGAACGATTACGTGGTCGGCATGGCCGTGACGCCGAAGAAGAACGGCTCCGTGCACCGCATTTTGTCGGTTACGGAGAGCGGCTTCGGCAAGCGGACCGACGTCGAGGAGTACCGGCTGCAGTCGCGCGGGGGCAAGGGCGTGATCAACGTCAAGACCACAGCAAGGAACGGCAAGGTGGTCGGCATCCAGCTGGTCGATGAGACGTCGGAGATCATCGTGATCAGCCAGTACGGCAAGATCATCCGCATCGACACGAACACGGTTCGCGCTGCGGGCCGCTCCACGCAGGGCGTCAAGCTGCTCAACCTGGAGGAAGGCGATCGTGTCGCGGCGGCGGTGGTGATTCCGCCGGAAGAGGCGAAGGCGGAGCCGGAGACCGGGACGTTGCTGCAGTAAGAACAGGGCTCAGGGTGCAGGGAGCGGCGGCTTAGGCCGCCGCTTCGTTTTGTTCGAACGTACCGATTGGAATCTCGTGCAGATCCGGAGTCCAATCGCTGTCCCCAACGTGATCCCTGCGGGGGCACGAACGAGCTGAACATCGGCTGCCGTTCACTTGCCCCTGCACAATCCCTTTGGCGTCCAGTCATGCACCATGGTCGTGGGCGGTTTGGATGAGTCGTGAAGGATGAGGACGAGAGCACGGCGCTCGACCGTCCCGGTGGCCGTAAGGTGCATCGCTAAACCAGCGGGGACAATGACGGGCGAGCCACCGGGTCGTCCGACCTGCACGCGACCATCGGACGTTTCGAGGCACGTTTCCCCCGCCAGTGTGAACCACGCCTCCGGACCGGAATGAAGATGTTGAGCCGCGGTCATTCCTGGCCTGAAAACCGCTTCCATATATTGGGCGGAATACTTCTGGCCCGGGGTCACGGGGAGAGGACCAATTTGGCCGATGCGCTTTCCGCCAGCGGGCCTCCATTTCTCATCTTCGATGGTCATTAGCCACACCTTGCCGAGAGATTCGATGACCACCCCACGCGGCCCTTTGTCCGCCTCGGCCTGGGCGCGGCCCGGATACTGGTCGAGATGCCAAAATACCTGCGCAGTTCTGAGGGGGCCAATTGGATCGTCCGCGAGAATCCAGCATCCCACGTCCTGAGTCCGCTGGCTCGCCGGCTTGCAGGCATCCCCCTTTACCGCAACGCCCTGTCCGCGCATTGGAGCGCACAAAAACCCGAGGAAAAGACAAGCAACCTGGGCCACGACCCGACTGTGTCGAAACACCTGACGCACCTCTTTCCGTACGCTGTTTCAGCCAGGGATTTAACTATCGGCTGACATCATTCCATTTTCTGCAATTGTCTGTCGAGGAATGCGGTTTCTCCACGGACCCCAACCGGTCGCTGGACCCTGTCTCCGTGCGCCTCCCCAGGGCCAAAGGCACGCCCTTACTGTGCTCGGTGTTCCGCGCCCTGCGCCCGGTTCCTGACCGCAAAGAAGAACGGCAGTGAAGCCATTCCCGTCGCGACGCAAAAGACTACCGCTGCCGGAACCGAAACGTCGTACAAAAAGCCGACGGCCGCGCTGCCCAGGAACCAGGCGATGCCGTAAGCCGCAGTGAACAGTCCATACGCCGAAGGACGCCGCTCGATGGGCACCATGGTCGCGACCGCGGCGGGGATGATCGATTCATGCACGCCCATGCCCAGACCCCAGAGCGCGGCGCCCACCAGGGCCCAGCGGAATCCGCCAAGAAAAACGAGCGGCGCCGATGCGATGGAGATGAATGTGAGGGGGATGAGGACCGTCACCCCAAAACGGTCAAACAGCCGCCCAAACAGCAGCGACCCCGCGCCGCTGGTCGCCATGGCGACCGAGTAGAAAATAGGAATCCAGATCGCCGAGGCGACACCGTGCTTCTGCAGATGGAAGGCGATCAATTGATAATCGGCGAAGCCGGCCGCGACCAGCGCCGCGCCGACGAGATAGATCCAGAAGGAACGCCCCATGCCCCCGGCGTGAATTTCCGGCGAGTGCGGTTCCAGATCCTCGGGCCGCGGATACAGGAATTTCGTAACAACAATGAGCACACAAGTGATGACAGCCGGAATCACGAGCGCCGCAAATCCAAGCCGATACTCGCCGCGATAAGCGAGGATGAGCGCCAGCATCAGCGGGCCGAGCAGCGCACCGGCCTGGTCCAGCGCCTCATGAAGCCCGAAAGCCCAGCCAATGCCCATTTCTTTGCCGGCGTGCGAGAGCATCACATCGCGCGGCGGATTGCGAATGGCTTTGCCGACCCGCTCCAGCACGATGAGCGCCGCGGCCGTCTGCCAGTTGCGCGCCAGCGCGAGCGAGGGCACCGCGGCCATTTGGACAAAATAGCCGAAGAGCGTCATCGGCCAGAACTGGCGGGTCCTCTCGCTGACGCGCCCGGAGAAGAACCGCAACCCGTACCCGAGCAGTTCGCCCAGGCCGGCCACCACGCCAACGATCGCACCCGTAGCACCCAGGGTTTCGAGGAACGGCCCCCCGATGCTGCGCCCGCCCTCGTAGACGAAATCGGCAAAGAAGCTGACGACGCCGATCATCAGGACAAAGCGGAGCGCCACCCTGCCTGCCGGCGACCGGTTCGATCTGCTACGTGACGCCATTTCGTCCCTGAGTCATTCCTGTCATTGGAGATGGGTTGCGGCGAAGAATTGTCTCGAAATTGTCTCCGCCTGGCTGAAGTGAACGTTCGGTGAATGAGTGGAAAAAAACAATCCGGCAGGGTGGCACAACGCGTAGTTGTTTATGTAGTCTAATCCGCACCCGCGGGGTTCCCCCGCCTGGCGTTCCCCAGTTGTTCCCAGGTTGCGCCGGTCTGGGCCTCGCAATCCGATGGAGGAATGACACAAATGAAGCAATCGATGAAGACCATGATGGTGGCTGCGGCCGTATCCGGTCTGCTGGGCGGCGTGACAATGATGCACGCGTCGACCACAGCCGCGAATTCGGGCGTTACGCCGATCCTCAAGGCGGGCAAGATGTCGTTCGCCGGCACCGATTTCGCAAAACCCGCGAAGCACTCGTGTAAAGGCAAAAACGACTGCAAAGGCCAGGGCGGCTGCAAGAGCAGCGACAATGGCTGCAAAGGCAAGAACAGCTGCAAGGGCAAGGGCGGCTGCGCAACCGACGGCTCCAAGATGCCCGACTAGTTTTACCCCGGCACGGAAGGGCCGCCTCAACCGCGGCCCTTCTTGCTTTCACCCCTCGAGGTTCCCCAGTGCCTGCAAATCGCTTCAACGGATTCACGGACTACGGCGTCGGCATCGGTCTGCGCATCCCGCATTATCAGCACATTCTTTCGCGCCATCCGGTCGTTGACTGGTTCGAGATCATCTCGGAAAACTACATGGTCGACGGCGGCCGGCCGCTGGAAGTGCTCGACCAGATCCTCGAGCAGTACAAGGTCGTGCAGCACGGCGTTTCGATGTACTTCGGCTCGGCGGATCCGCTCAGCCGTGAACACCTCAAGAGGCTCAGGAGCCTCGTCCGGCGCACCAAAACGCCCTGGCTCAGCGATCATCTCTGCTGGGGATCGGTCGACGGCCGCTACACGCACGACCTGCTGCCCATGCCGTACACCTGGGAAGCCGTCGCGGTCACAGCGCAAAAGATTCGCCAGGTGCAGGACTACTGTGAAGTGCCGGTGGTCGTTGAAAATGTCTCCAGCTATGCAGAGTTTCATGCTTCGGAGATGACGGAGTGGGAATTCCTGAACGAAGTGGTCGAGCGCGCCGACTGCGGCATCCTGCTCGACGTGAACAACATTTATGTGTCGTCGAAGAACCACAACTTCGATCCGTTCACCTATGTGAACTCCGTCCCCTCGCAGCGCGTCGCGCAGATTCACATCGCCGGTCACAGCAAATACGAGAAGTACATCCTCGACACACACGATCATCCCGTGCTGCCGGCGGTGTGGCGCCTTTACGGGCGCGCCATTGAGCGCTGCGGACCGACGGCCACGCTGCTGGAATGGGACGACAATATCCCGAGCTTCGACGAAGTTCACGCGGAGGCGCTCAAGGCCAACAAGTTCCTCAAGGCCGCCGCTGAAGCAGCGCCGCAACAGAACAGTCTTGCAGCGATGCAGGCTGTGGCAGCGGTCGTCGAACCCGCCGGAGCCGCACGATGAGCAGATCTGCCGGCGCACCGACCGGGCTGCTGGAGATCCAGCGCCGCATGGCCGCTGCCGTGATGCATCCGCTGACGCGCGGCGAGACCATGCCGCGCAAACGCCGTGACGGCACCTCGAACCGGAGCGAAGCCGACGCGATCATCCGGCCCAACGACCGGTTGACTTCGTTCGAGCGCCTGGAGATTTACAACCGCCAGTACTGGTTCCGTCTCTACTCCTCATTCGAAGAAGATTTCCCCGGTCTGCAGGCGATCCTGGGCCGTGCGCGCTTTGACGCTCTGATGCGGGCCTACCTTACCGACTGCCCGTCGGAGTCGTTCACGCTGCGCAACCTGGGTTCGCGCCTCGAAGCGTGGCTGGGAGAGCACCCGGACCACCTGGGCCCGCATCCGCAGCTTGCTATGGACATGGTGCGGCTGGAATGGGCGCACATCGAAGCCTTCGACTCGGAAGAGCGTCCGCGGCTCGGCGCGAAGAAATTCGCGGCCATCGACGAGCATTCGACTCTGCGTCTGCAGCCGCATCTGCGCGTGCTCGCGCTGTCGTACCCGGTGGACGATTTGCTGCTGCAGGTCCGCACCGAGAACGGATCGGCGGCTTCATCGGCCAACAATGCCAGCGTCGCACGCAGGCGACGCCACATTCGGCACATTGCCGGAATGGCGCCCAAAGCGATCCACCTGGCGATCCATCGGCACGAGAATACGGTCTGGTACAAGGAGCTTTCTCCGGAAGAGTACGGTTTGCTGGCGGCGCTGATCGACGGCAAAACGCTGGGCGAGGCGATCGACCTCGCGCTCGCCAACAGCAGCTTGCCCGAAGAGCAACGGCCGGCATTTCTGCAGGAAGCGTTCGCCAGCTGGTCTATGCTGGGGTGGTTCACTTCCTGACCACGCTTCCTCCCCACGAAAGGCACGACTCGATGAGCACCCCTGCGACCCCAACCGCGTCCGACCGCCCCATGGGCTTGATTCCCGCGCTGTATCGCCGCTTCCAGCTCGCCTCGGCCAGGCTGGAGTCGCCTTTCCTGCTGCTCGTCCGCGTCTACTGGGGATGGCAATTCGCGCAATCCGGCTGGGGACGGCTGCACAACGTGGATCGCGCCACTGGTTTCTTCGCCAGCCTCAACATTCCCGCGCCCCACTTCACCGTCATCTGCATTTCTTTGCTGGAGTTCATTGGCGGAATCATGCTGATTGCCGGATTAGCCAGCCGTTTCTTCGGGCTGCTGCTGGCCGGCGACATGATCGTTGCCTATCTCTTGTCCGATCGCGATGCGCTGGCGGCCATCATCAGCGACCCGGGCAAGTTCTACAACGCCGATCCCTACACCTTCCTCTTTGCTTCCCTCATGGTGCTCATCTTCGGCGCCGGGCGCTTTTCCGTGGACTACTACATCTTTCGCCGCAAGGGCTGCTGAGGGGCTCGATCCAGCAGCGAAACGTCGGGTTCGGTGCTAACGTCTAATGGGTGGTCCACACCACTCCCGACCCGCCATGAAGATTTCCGCCCGCACCCGGTCTTTCCTGCCCGCAATCGCCCTGGCGCTGTGCGCCTTCCACGCTCCGGCTCAATCGACCGGCCAGAATCCTGCACCGGCTGCGACTCCCGAACCGGCCGCGGCGCCGGCCAGCCCCATCAGCCTGCCCGTCACTGTCGTCGATAAAAAAGGCGATCCCGTGAAGGACCTCAAGGCCGGCGACGTCACGCTGACCGACAACGGCCATATCCAGACCATCCAGTCCTTCGCGCTGGCGCAGCCTTCGCCCATGACTTTCGGCGTCATCGGGCAGATCAGCCCGAACCAGCGCACGGAGATCGGCGATGTCCGCCTCGCAACGGTGCACTTCCTTGATCACACTCTGCCGGGCAGCGATGACAGGGCTTTTCTGATCCAGTACGACCGCCAGGTCGACCTGCTGGAGGATCCGACGGCTACAACCAATAAGCTGCACGATGCGGTCACGCAGCTGGGATCGCGGCAATTTGGCGATCAGAACGGCAACTCCGACGAGAGCCAGGATGAACGCCGTGTCGGCAACTGGGGTGGCACGCTTTACGACGCAATCTACCTGGCATCGAGCGAAGTCATCGCGAAGGAACCCGGCCATCACATCCTCGTGCTGATCGGCGACGGCATCGATCGCGACAGCAAGGTGAGCCTCGGCGATGCCGTGGCAGCCGCACAGGCGGCCCATGCGGCGATCTTCGCGATTTACTTCGAGGGCGACAAGGAGCGGCCCGACCTTAACCGGAGCGGCGAACGCCGCGGCGGGATCGGCGGCAATTATCCCGGCACCGGAGGCGGATATCCAGGGGGCGGCGGGCGGCGCGGCGGCGATCGCGAACCGGCTCCGCAGGAGCCTCCGCATGCCGACGGCAAAGAGACGCTGGAGCACCTGTGCAACGCCACCGGCGGATACATGGTGGAGGGCAAGCGGGACAAGGCAGAAGACGCCTACAACAAGCTGAGTGCGTTGCTGAAGTATCAGTACACGCTGACCTGGGTCCCGGATCAGAACGCGTCGCAGTCGAAGACGCATCACGTGACCCTCAACGTCACGAAGAAGAACGACGTGTGGGCGATCGTCCAGCAGGATTTCTCAATAGCGCAGTAGAATAGGAATTCCCTTCAGGTGCTTTCTCCAGTC
>DASZYN010000625.1:0-3206 GCA_035545435.1 Acidobacteriaceae bacterium
GTGGGATACAGCCAGACCCAAACCTTCGCCACGATTTCACAGCAGGCAGAGACCGTCTTCAACCACTACGTCTCGCCCAACGCCGTCATCGGCGATGCTCGCAGCGAGCTTACGGAATTCATCCGCACGAAAGAATTCAACCAGAACACCATGCTGGCCTCCCGCCAGATGGTCGAGGAAATTCAGAACGAGGTCAGGATGTACAAATCGCTCAATGGCGTTCCGGCGAACCAGCAGCAGAACGTCCGCAACGACATGTACGTCGTGAGCGAGGCTTTACGACTGATCGCCAAATACCCCGGCAAGAACGGTGCGCCCACCTTCACTGCCGCAGAGAACAAGACTCTGAGCGCCTACAAAAAGCAACTCGATAATGCCACAAAATTTATCCCGACCTGGGTCAAAGTCGCCGTAGCTATCGCTCTCGGCCTGGGCACGATGGTCGGCTGGAAGCGCATCGTTGTCACCGTCGGCGAAAAGATCGGCAAGGAGCACCTGACCTACGCACAGGGCGCTGCCGCTGAGATCGTCGCCGCCGTCACTATCATTGCCGCCGATCAGTACCATATGCCGGTTTCCACAACCCACGTGCTGTCCTCGGGCGTGGCCGGCACCATGTTGGCCAATGGCAGCGGCCTCCAGCTCTCCACCATCCGCAACATCGCGCTGGCCTGGATTTTCACTCTCCCCGCCGCGGCATTGCTCGCCGCTGGTATCTTCCTCGTGCTGCGCCAGTTCATGTGATCCACAGCCCTTTCGCACCAGAGGCGGCGCTTTCGGTAGTATCGAGAAAGCGCCGCTTTTCTTTGCGCGAGTTCGTTCTTGTATCAGGGCACGAGTTCACTCGTGTCGTTAACCGCCCAAATTGGATTGGGCTTTAGCCCCCGAGGAAAGCCGTTTTCGTCCCCACCCACCGATGAGTCTCAAAGCCCGCATCGAAGCCGTCATTTACGCCGCCGAAGAGCCCGTAACCCTGGCTCAGCTTGCCTCCCTCTTCCGTGATGAAGCCCTTGCCCTCCGCGCCGCCCGCAGCAATGCGTCCGCGGATCCGGAAGCCCCGGCGGAATCCGACGTACCCATGGTTTCGGACCTCGTGCCCACTGGCAAAGAAGCTCCACGTCCGTCAGAAGACTCGGCGCAAAACTCCGCCGACGCCGAAGTTGCGACGGTCGATTTTGCCGGCGATCCGCAGCCGGCGCCCGACCCCCCGGGGACAGCGGTGAACCAGATCGCCCCTGAACAGGAAGCTTCGGATGAAAGCGTCTCCCTCGAAGCTGCGGCAGAGGCCGAGAAGAAAGCGGCCCGCCAGCGCGATCGCGAAGTCCGCGACGAAATACGCCGCGTTATCGACGAGCTCATCGACGATTACAACGCGGCCGACAGCGGCCTCGAGATTCGAGAAGTCGCGGGTGGCTACCGTTTCGGCACCCGTCCCGAGTATCACGATGCGGTCCGCGCCTTTATCAAGACCCTCAGGCCGCCCTTCAAACTCTCCATGCAGGCGCTCGAAACCCTGGCCGTGATCGCCTACAAGCAGCCCATCACCGCGCCTGAAATCGGTGAGATTCGCGGCGTCGACTCGAGCGGCGTGCTCGGTTCCCTTGTTGCCCGCAAGCTGATCACCACCGCCGGGCGCAAACAGGTTCTTGGCCGCCCCATTCTCTACAAGACCACGAAAGAGTTCCTCGTCCGCTTCGGCCTCAAGGATGTCAACGAGCTGCCCTCCCTGGAGGAGTTCGAGAAGATGGCCAGCGAACTGGCAGAAACCGAAGCCGAAGGCGCGATCGCGCCAGGGGAAGAGGAGTTACCGTTCGCTCAGAACGAAATGGCCGAAATCGAGGAGGCCTCTTCTTCGGACGTAGAAGCCAACTCAGTCTCCGCTCGGGACCCGCACGACCCAAATGCTCCCGCCCCGCCCATGAACGATCCGGAACCGGAAGAGCCAGAACCGCCCATCAGCGACCCTCCAGCCGAGCCTGAACCGGCGCCTACCACGGAAATGGACGCGGCTGAACACGCGGAAAAGGCACACCGATGACCGAGCCCGGCGAGACGAGCGAGGATGCGGCGTCCGGCACGGGACAGCGTCTGCAGAAGATCATCGCGGCGGCCGGGGTGGCGTCCCGGCGTAAAGCCGAAGAGCTGATCCTCGCTGGACGCGTGCAGGTCAATGGTCAAACCGTCACCACCCTCGGCGCCAAAGCCGATTCCACGCGCGACCACATCCGGGTAGATGGCAAGCTCCTGCACGGACCGGAACGACACCGCTACGTCGTCCTGAACAAACCAAAAGGGTATGTAACCACCGCCAGCGACCCGGAAGGCCGCCCCACCGTCATGAACCTGGTCGGAACCGGAAAGACGGCGGGGGGCGAGCGCCTCTTCCCGGTAGGCCGTCTCGACTACACCAGCGAAGGCCTCCTGCTGATGACCAACGACGGCGACCTCGCCAACGCGTTGACACGCGCGGCGGCCCGCGTCGAGAAGACCTACCTCGTCAAAGTCAGCGGAAAGCCGTCGGACTCGGCGCTGAATCAGCTGCGCCACGGGGTCATGATTGACCGCGGCTCGCAAATTCAAGGCCCGCGTCCGGATTCCCGCAAGCCCCGGCGCGCCCCACGCTCCGACCAGCCTCGCCACAACGAAGGCCGAGTCATGACCGCCCCGGCGCGCATCCGTATGCTGCGCGACGCCGAGAATCCCTGGTACGAGCTGATTCTCATCGAAGGCCGCAACCGTGAGATCCGCAAGATGTTCGAGGAAGTCGGCCACCATGTCGAAAAGATTCGCCGTGTGGGCTATGGTCCGCTCGTGCTGGATCTCGAGCCCGGCCGGTCCCGCGAACTCACCCTCGACGAGGTCTCGGCTCTGCGCAGGGCGGCGGAGGGTAAGCGTTCAAAACCCGCGTTGGAGGTCCGGCTCCCCAAGGCCGGACGCCGTCCCCGGACTCGGGCGGCGAGTTCGGAAGGGCGCAAGCCTTCAGGCCGCACCAGGATCCCGCCTTCCAAAAGTCGCTGAAACCCCAGTCCCTGTCGCACAATCTAATGGGAGGAGATCAATCCCATGGAAAAAGCCACTTTTGCCGCCGGATGCTTCTGGGGCGTCGAAGCCCGCTTCCAGCAACTGCCCGGCGTGACGGCGACCGCCGTCGGCTACGAGGGCGGCTCGCTCGCCAGCCCCACCTATCAGCAGGTTTGCACCGACCG
>DASZYN010000626.1:0-1788 GCA_035545435.1 Acidobacteriaceae bacterium
GACGGATCGATTTTGACTTCAGCACTGAGGACAGAAAGACCAGCGACAAGGTTGCGGAAATCCTGAGAAGCCATCGGGAGAAAAGCCTTGCCTCGATCGGCACCATCGAGCTTCCTGCGGATCTATTAGCTGCGTAGGAAAACTATCTTCTCCCGATCCACGGCGCTGGACAGGAGTGGAAGAGCTGAGTGGCCGCCTTCCTGAAGGCGACATCGATTACTGACGTCGACACGGATCCGTGCACACTCAGCACGCGATCTCTTCGGTGCTATGTTGTTTCGCAGGCGGGCTGAGCCGCTTCACGAGTTCCGCGGGATCGAATGGTTTAGCGAGTATCTCAAAGTGGTGGCCGTGCGACCGCGCTTCCGCCAGCAGGTCCGTGGTCAGCGCATTGCCTGAAAACAGAATGACCTGCGTGTCGGGACAAACGTCGCGAATCCGGATCGCCGCATCGATGCCGCTCAGCGTGCCCATCACCACATCGGAAACGACCCAGTCGGGCTCGACGTTGTAAGCGACATCGACCGCTTCCTCACCACTGCGGGCGGTGAACACGGTGAATCCGTGACCCTTTAGAATGGCGGAAAGGGTGACCAGAATCCCGTGCTCATCATCGACCACAAGAACGGTTGGCATAGGTTTCGCTAACATAGTGACTATCCTTTAAAGGAGCAATACCCGAGAGAGTTCTGCTCTTCGATGTTGACGTTTTCGACTAAGTTGTATCAATAACTACAGTAACCTATAACTCTTTCGAGTTATCTCAGCGAGGAAGCATGGTATCCATCGAATTCGAATATCAGGGCGATCTGCACTGCAGGGCGGTCCACGGCCCTTCCGGCACGGTACTCAACACCGACGCCCCCAAAGACAATCAGGGCCGGGGTGAAAGCTTCTCTCCTACGGACCTAATCGCGACCGCCCTCGGCAGCTGCATGCTTACCACCATGGGCATCCTTGCCCGCCGGCTGGAGGTGAACCTCACCGGGGCAACGGCCACGGTGGAGAAAGAAATGGCCAGCGCTCCGTTCCGGACCATCGGCCAGCTTACCGTTCGCATCCGCATCCCCCGCGAGGTGAGCCCCGAAGACCGGGCAAAACTGGAGAACGCCGCTCACATGTGCCCAGTCGCAAAATCTCTCAGCCCTGAGGTTCAGATTCCCACCACTTTCACCTGGGGATGAACGGAGACGCACTCTCCCCTGGCGGGGTTGTACCCCGTTCGCGCTGTTTACTCTCCCCCATTCGTGGACTGCCTCATCTTCCCGGCGCGCGTGACGATAAGCGTACTGCCGCGTAGTTCCTCCCCCACCTTTTGCGGCCACGTGGCCTGACTGTTGGCAAGGCGGCGTGCCAACTGTGCACCATGATCGCCGAAGCGACCAATCCGGATCCGGCGTTCTCTTTCGCCTTCCAGCCCATCGTGGACACGGTGGCGCACAAGGTCATCGCCTACGAAGCGCTCATCCGCGGCCCGTGGGACGAGCCCGCGTGGCAGGTTCTCAACCAGGTTTCTCCGCTGCGCCTCCACGTTTTCGATCAGACGGCCCGCTCTGCGGCCATCGCACTCGCCGGCCGGCTGAACCTGGAGCATCCGCTTCACCTCAACTTCCTCCCCCAGACCCTCGACGCTTCACCGAAGTCGCTTCTTGCCACCGTTGACGCGGCGCGGCAGGCCGGGATCGCGCCCGACCGTCTCGTGCTTGAGGTGCCGGAGAGCGAAGTCGTGGTCGAGCGCCATCGCTTTGCCGCGATTCTGCGCGAGGTCCGCTCCCTCGGGGTTCGCCT
>DASZYN010000627.1:0-1783 GCA_035545435.1 Acidobacteriaceae bacterium
CGGTCACCATCACCAGCAGCAGCGTGATGACCACTGCCGGGCGTAGATATTTCTGCAAAAAAGTTTTCATCTTGCGTCTTCTTTCAGAACGCGAGGCGTTTCCCCAGAGGAAGCGCCTTGCCATTCACGCCACTGCGTTTCTTACAAGGTCAGGTGCAATGCCACCAGGATGAGATCGATCAGCTTGATGCCAAGGAACGGGACGATGATGCCACCCAGCCCGTAGATCAGCAGATTACGCCGCAGCAGCGGACCCGCACCTATCGGGCGGTACCTGATGCCGCGCAGGGCCAGTGGGATGAGGGCGATGATCACCAGGGCATTAAAGATCACCGCTGAGAGCACCGCGCTGTGCGGGGTCGCCAGACCCATGATGTTGAGCGCATTCAACTGCGGATAGGTCACCGCGAAGGCCGCCGGGATAATGGCAAAGTACTTGGCCACGTCGTTGGCAATGCTAAATGTCGTCAGTGCGCCGCGAGTGATTAGCAACTGCTTGCCAACCTCGACGACCTCGATCAATTTGGTCGGATTGGAGTCTAAATCTACCATATTGGCGGCCTCTTTGGCGGCCTGTGTGCCCGTGTTCATCGCTACCCCGACATCTGCCTGCGCCAGGGCCGGGGCATCGTTGGTACCATCACCCGTCATGGCAACCAGGCGACCACCCTGCTGCTGATCTTTAATCAGTTTCATCTTGGTTTCAGGAGTGGCCTGGGCCAGGAAATCGTCTACCCCGGCCTCTCTGGCAATCGCCGCCGCGGTCAGTGGGTTGTCTCCTGTAATCATGATCGTGCGAATGCCCATGCGTCTCATCTGCTCGAAGCGCTCGCGCATCCCGCTTTTGACAATATCCTTGAGCTCGATTACCCCCAGCACACGCGCCTGCTTTTCGCTTCCATTGATTGAGGTTTCCGCCACGACTAGCGGCGTACTCCCGACTTTCGCGATGGTCGTCACGATCTCCTGGAGCTCCGCGCTGGTCTCGCCGCCTTGTTCCTGGACATAGCGTTCGATGGAATCGCCCGCGCCCTTGCGTATACTCTGGGCAGGCTCGTTGCTGCCATTGAGGCGATCCACGCCGCTCATGCGGGTGGTTGCGCTAAAGGGTACAAAGCTCAGCGCGGGGTCAATTTCGTCCGTGAAGCCGTAACGCTCGCGGGCCAGCACCACGATTGAGCGGCCCTCCGGCGTCTCGTCGGAGAGACTGGAAAGCATCGCCGCGTGTGCCACCTCCCGCTCCTCTACTCCTTTGATTGGCACAAAGCGAGTCGCCATGCGGTTGCCGATGGTGATAGTGCCAGTTTTGTCCAGCAGCAGCGCATCCACATCGCCCGCCGCCTCGACCGCGCGCCCGCTCATGGCCAGCACATTGCGCTGTACCATGCGGTCCATCCCCGCGATGCCAATCGCCGAGAGTAGTCCGCCAATAGTGGTGGGGATCAAGCAGACCAGAAGGGCGATCAGCGTGACGACCGGGACCGCCTGGCCAGAATAGATGGCAAACGGCTCCAGAGAAACAACCACCAGGACAAAGATGATCGTCAGACTGGTGATCAAGATATTCAGGGCGATCTCATTCGGCGTCTTCTGGCGCCTGGCCCCTTCGACCAGCGAGATCATACGATCCAGGAAGGTTTCGCCCGGGTTAGCAGTGATCTGGACCACAATCCAGTCCGAAAGCACGCGTGTGCCGCCGGTGACCGCAGAACGATCTCCACCGCTCTCGCGAATCACGGGAGCGGATTCCCCTGTAATGGCCGACTCATCGACCGAGGCCACG
>DASZYN010000628.1:0-2832 GCA_035545435.1 Acidobacteriaceae bacterium
CGCCGGAAACGGTCAACCACCGGACCATTTACAAATACGTTCACCTGAACGGCGCGCGGAGCTGCCAACTGGTGATGGGCGTGACGCACCTGCACACGGGGAGCGCATGGAACACGATGCCCCCCCACACGCACATGCGGCGCTCGGAAATCTACATGTATTTCAACCTGCCGCAGGACGCCCGCGTTTTTCACTTCATGGGGCCGCCGGAGGAGACGCGGCATCTGGTGCTTTCGGACCACGACATCGTCATCTCTCCGGGCTGGTCGATTCACGCCGGCGTCGGTACCCAGGCTTATAGTTTTTGCTGGGGCATGGGCGGCGAGAATCAGGACTACGCCGATATGGATCCTGCGCCGCTCGACACACTGCTGTAGCCTCGTTCGCGAAGTTCATTCTGCAAAGGAGCCCCGATGAAGACCGCTCTCCTCGCTACGGCCGCCATTCTGACACTTGCCGTTTCCGCGTCCGCGCAAACTCCTCCTTCGAGCGCACCGCACGATCCCGCCGTTGTTTTCCCAACTGCCGATCTGCACGACCAGATTGAAAAGCTCGTCCCTGCGGCAAAAGAGAAGGGATCCAGCGGAGCGACGATCGAAGACTACGGCAGTTACAAGATTCAGCTCTCGGTGCGAACTTCGAGTGGCGGAGCCGAGGTCCACGCGCACTGGGACGACGTGATGATCGTGGAGAAAGGCAGCGCCACCCTCATCACCGGGGGAACCGTGGCCGATTCCAAAACGAACGCCGAGGGCGAGACGCACGGATCGAAGATTGAAAACGGCGATTCCCGGACGATCAAAGAGGGGGATGTTCTCACCGTGCGGGCCGGCACGCCGCATCAGCTGATTCTTGCGCCGGGCACGACGTACGGGGCTGTTGTGGTCAAGATCCACGAGCCCTGATCGGACCGACCGTAAGCTCGGGCTACGGCTCGGGCTTACAGTCCGTAGTGCTGCAGGAACGGCGATGGCGCGTGCGTTCTGCGGCGTTCCCTGACCCCCAGGGAGGCGGAAATTTCCCGGCAGCAGCGCATCAGATGCTCCGCGATACCGGGCACACTCTGCTGTGTGATCCGCGATGTGGGACCCGAAACGCTCACGGCTGCCATGGGTTGTCCCGCCTCGTTCAGGATCGGCGCCCCGATGCACCGCACGCCCTCTTCCACTTCCTCGTCATCGATGGCATAGCCCCGGCGACGAACCCGTTCCAGTGAGCGCATCAACGCCTCCGGCGTCATCAGAGTCCGGTGGGTATAGCGCACGAACCGAATCTTCGCCATGATCTCCGTCGCCATTTCCTCCGGCAGGAATGCCATCATGGCCTTGCCCATCGCTGTGCAGTAGACGGGATTCGACGTTCCGATCCGCGAAGAAAGCCAGACCCGCCGGTTATTCGGCTCGACTTTATCCAGATAGACGACTGAAGTTTTTTGCAGAACCCCCAGATGCACCGTTTCGCCTACCTGTGCGGAGAGCCGGCGAAACCAGGGATGGACGCGCGCACGCAAATCGATCTGCTCCACCGCACGTGTGCCCAGCTCGTAGAGTTTCAGGCCAAGCCGAAACCGGTTCTCCGGCGTGCGCTCGATCAACCCGCACCGCTCCAGCACCATCAGGGCGCGATGCGCAGTGCTTTTGTGCAGATCCATCCGCTCGCACACGTCCGCCAGGCCCAGCGGGCCCTCGCTCTCTCCAAGCAGATCCAGCACCGACACCGCGCGGTCCAGGCTCTGCAACTGATAAGGATCGGAGGGCCTTTTGGCTACCTTCTCTTCG
Organism: Acidobacteriaceae bacterium; assembly: GCA_035545435.1. Taxonomy (GTDB): domain Bacteria; phylum Acidobacteriota; class Terriglobia; order Terriglobales; family Acidobacteriaceae; genus Palsa-343. Next base: position 1,779 of record DASZYN010000628.1, read on the forward strand.
ACACGCTCCGGCTGTACTTCTGCTTTCTTCTGCCTCATCGCCGACCTCATCGTCATCGCGCCAGCCACCCGCCATCCACCACCAGGACGGTACCCGTTACATAATCGCTCGCCGCCGAGGAGAGAAACACCGCCGCTCCGGCAAGATCTTCCGGATCGCCCCACCTGCCTGCGGGAATCCGCTCGAGGATTTGTCGATTCCGCGTCTCGTCTTTCTGCAGGGCGGAGGTGTTCTCGGTGCGAAAATATCCGGGCGCGATGGCGTTCACCTGAACGTTGTGTGGCGCCCACTCGTTGGCCAGCGCTTTGGTCAACTGGGCAATCGCACCTTTCGATGCCGTGTAGGCAGCGATGCGAATCCCCCCCTGGAACGCCATCATCGAAGCGATGTTGATGATCTTTCCCTGCCGACGCTCGAGCATTTTGGCCCCGACGAGCTGGCAGAGCCGGAAGACGCTGGTCAGGTTGACCTGCAGGACCTGTTTCCAGGCGTCGAGATCGTGATCGGCGGCCGCCGCCCGGTGAATCATGCCGGCGTTGTTCACCAGAATGTCCGGAGCACCCATAGCCGCGGCGACTTCGGAGAACAGCTTGTCCGCTCCTTCATCGCTGCCAAGATCCGCGGAGAAGCTTTGCCCGTCGCGGCCGATGTCGCGAATTCTCTGTGCTGTTTCTTCAGCCGGACGGCGATTCCCGTGACACGCCACAGCAGCGCCTGCGTCGGCAAGGCCGAGTGCCATGGCCGCCCCTAATCCGCTGGCCGCTCCTGTGACCAGAGCCGTTTTTCCATCCAGCCTGAACCGTTCAGCAATTCCCATCGTCGATCGGATCCTCATTCCGCAACCAGGGACGTTATCCCTCAATGCGAATTCGCAAAGAAGCTATTTTCTGGATGGGGGAGAGGGGTTGTCAAGCATCTGCGTGTGTGAAGGAAGAGAAGCAGGTCCCTCCGCTCCGCCTTCGCTCTTGCTCAGGGTCCGGTCGGGATGACAGGGTGAAGGAGGAGCAGCAGGTCCCTCCGCTTCGGTCGGGATGACAGGGGACGGGAGTTCAGA
>DASZYN010000629.1:0-2998 GCA_035545435.1 Acidobacteriaceae bacterium
GCCCGCGGAGGCTTTGCTCGCTGCTGTGGTCCAGAAGGGCCTCGAGCACGACGCCGGCCGCATCCGTTACATCCAGATCGGCAACAGCGCCGGGCCCAACATCTCGCTCGCGGCTGCGGCCCTCCGCAGCTCCGGACTTGAACTCTATGGCAGCGGATTCGGCAGCGTTTCCATGGACAAGCTCTTCGCCTCGCTGCGCGCCATCCTCGCCTCCGCGGCGAAGGAGGCATTCCAGTTCAAATGCACGACTGCGCCTCTGCGCGATGTCGAGAAGCTTTGGAACTCGAAGGAAGAAGCCCGGCTCGTCTTCGTGCCCTGAGCATTTTCAGGAGCGCCACACGTTGCCCTTGCAATCCAGCATTCACGCAGTAGAATGCGAGGCAAATCCGATGCAGGTGGATGGGTTTCACAGCAGCGCTGCATTATCCGTCCACCGTAGCCGGAGAAACGAGCGGTCGTGACATCGCTGAACCTGATTGGTGGCTGGCTGGGTATGTTAGCCGGTGTGCTTTCCGGCGCCCTGGTCGGTTTATTCTTCTACCGCGATGACTGGATGGGCGGCTATGGCTCCTGGCGCCGCCGCCTCACACGCCTGGGCCACATTTCCTTCTTCGGACTCGGGTTCCTCAACCTCATCTTTGCCGCCACAGCTGCCCAGCTTCTGCTCGCGCCGCCTTATCTCAGCACCGCATCCTGGTCTTTCATCGTTGGCGCCATCACCATGCCCCTTTGCTGTTTTCTCAGTGCGTGGCGCAAACCCTTCCGTCACCTTTTCCCCATCCCGGTGGTCTCCATCGCCGTCGGGGTGGTCGCAATCCTCTTTGGGTGGTGGCGCAAATGAAACTCGGGCTCATTGCGATGAGCGGCGTTCGCGCTCACAACCCGGAGCTCACCGCGCTGGGCCTCACACTTCCCGGTTTCGTTGAACGCAACAAGGTCATCGCATCATTGCCCAGTCTGGGTCTGCTCACGCTTGCCGGCCTCACTCCGCCTTCGGTCGACACTCACTATCTTGAGGTCCCCGATATCGCCGCACTCGACGGCGTTCCCGCAGAATTCGACGTGGTCGCTATCTCCAGCTTCTCGGCTCAAATCAGCGAAGCCTATGTCCTCGCTGACCGCTACCGCGCGCTCGGAACCACGGTGATCCTCGGCGGCCTGCACGTTAGTGCCCTGCCCGACGAAGCTCGCGCCCACGCTGACGCCATCGTCGTCGGCGAAGGCGAATCCGCGTGGCCTGCCCTCGTTGCTGATCTGCTCCATTCCGGCGCCACTCTGCGCCCCGTATACGACGCACGTGGGTGCAACTTCGATCTCGCTCGTTCGCCCATGCCGCGTTTCGATCTCCTCAACATTCCCAACTACAACCGCCTTACGGTGCAGACCCAGCGCGGCTGTCCCTTTCGCTGCGAATTCTGCGCTGCTTCGATCCGGCTTTCGCCTGCCTACAAAGTCAAACCGGTCGACCGCGTCGTCGCTGAGATCCGCGAGATCAAACGCCTCTGGAGCCGGCCTTTCATCGAATTTGCCGACGACAACACCTTCGTCAACAAGCCTCACTCCCGCAGGCTCATGCAGGCCCTTACCCACGAGGACATCCGCTGGTTCACCGAAACCGACGTTTCCGTTGCCGAGGACCCCGGCCTGCTCTCGATGATGCGCGACGCCGGCTGCGCCGAGGTTCTCATTGGCTTGGAGAGCACCTCCCTGTCCGGAGTCGATGGTCTGGAGCAACGCTCCAACTGGAAGGCGCGGCAGGTCGACCGCTACCTCGACGCCATCGGCTCCATCCAGAACCATGGCATCCGCGTCAACGGCTGCTTTATCCTTGGCCTCGACGGCACCGGCCCCGACTCCTTCGATGCCATCGCCGCATTTGTCCAGCAAAGCGGTCTCTTCGACGTACAGATCACCGTACAAACCGCCTTCCCCGGCACGCCTCTCTACACCCGCCTCAGGAACGAAGGCCGCATCCTCCGCGACCCGGCCTGGGAGCTTTGCACCCTCTTCGACGTCAACTTCCGACCGGCGAAGATGTCCGTCTCGGAGTTGGAGTGCGGTTTCCGTGCGCTCGCCAGCCAGATTTACTCCGAAGAAGCGACCCTGGCGCGTCGCGAACATTTCCGCAGAAACCTTCATGAGCAATGCCGCGGTGAGGAGAAACCCGGCAGTGCCATCTACTGACGAAAGCTAATCGTCTGGGAGCAGGACCATGACTCTTCTCTGGATTCGGATCGTCCTCATCCTCTGCGGCGCATTCGATGGCGTCGTCGGCCTCATCTTCTTCGCCGCGCCCGCTGCAATGTTCCGTTACTTCCAGGTCACGCCCCCGAATCACTACGGCTACGTCCAGTTCCCCGCGCTGCTGCTGATCATCTTCGCTGTGATCTTCTTCCGCGCCGCAGCCGACCCGGTCTCTCGCCGCGACACCATCCTCTACGGAGTCGCCCTCAAGGCCTCCTACTCGGGACTCGTGTTCTGGTATCAGGCGCACGGCGGCGTGCCATCGCTCTGGATTCCCTGGGCCTGGGCGGATGCCGCGTTTCTTGTGCTGCTGCTCCTCGGCTGGTTCGCACTCCGGACGAAACCAGCAACGGCATAGGGGGCCACGGCACCCGGGCGAGTCGCGCGCTAATCTGCCCGCGCCGCCGACACTCGCATCGGCGCTACCTCAAACCGGTTCAGCCCGCCCAGGACCGAAGGATCGTTCGCGGCGATCTCCCTCGCCTGCGCCTGGTTCTCGGCTTCCAGAATCGCGATCCCAAACGCCCCCGCCGGCGACTGCACTGGCCCGTAGAGCAACACTTTTCCGGCAGAAAACAGGCCGGCAAAATAATCCGCGTGCTGCTTCATCAGCGCCAGGTCCGCGGCGCTCGCATCGCCCGGAAAGGTCGTTCGCGGCGGAATCAGTTTGAAGAAGAAGTGCTGCTTATCCATGGTGCAGCCATCTTAAGCTGCTTCCAGCTTCCACCTGCTCCTGACTACGGGCCATTGGTTC
>DASZYN010000630.1:0-4224 GCA_035545435.1 Acidobacteriaceae bacterium
TAGTCGCGCATAATCCACTCCCGAGCTGACCAGTTTGATCCCGCGTTTATCGAGCTCCGTGAAGAACTCCTCCCGCGACATCCCGCGGGCTGGCGGGCCGCCTTCAATAGTTCTAAGGCCGTATTCCTGGACCTTATCGAGCTTCCCCAGGAAGTTGCTGGGTGAGTAAAATCGCAGGGAATACATCTGCAAGCCCAGCGGACCCTTAAAACTCGGACCAGTCCCGGCCGGCTGTTCTGCCGCAAAGACACTCCAGGACAGAAAAATGCCGAGCGCGGCGGTAAATAGAGATCTCATGGAGGTGAGCGTAAGGGTGGGGGAAATTGCGGTCAATGACTCCTTCCGAACCTTGCCGTGATCGAATTCAGCCATGCCATCCGCTTGAGGAGAAAGGGTATCCCGCCGTTAGCACGGAGGTTATAACACCCTTCGAAACGACCCTCCACGACAGAGGCAAGGCTCTCTCCATCAAACAGATGTCGTGATGCTGACCAAATTTAAAATCGTGCGATCTTCCCGCGATCAGGTCTTCTTTCGACCGGGGAATCCGGGCCGCGCGAAACTGGAGGAGCGGTGTGGGCTGACGTGGACGTGTAAAAATGCGCCTGCCGCTGTGATGAGATGCAGCTCGGAAGATTCGGCCGCGCCGGTCTCGATCTCGACTTTACAGGTAGTTCACAGGCACTTCACAGGCACTTCACAGGCGACGGGAGCGAGTATACCACTCGTGAAGTGCCTGTGTACTACCCGGCAAGTCGGTATCCAGTCCCGCCCTACTGCGCCTCCACGAAATCACAAGTCGAATCGCGGGCGTCCCCGTCCGCAGCATCGCCCGCCAGAATGCCCGAATTACAAATCTCCGATGCTGTGCGGGCGCGGCAAGCTGGTCTGGCTGATTACGGCACACCGTCGCGGGCGGAAGACTTGCGGCCACCCGTTAGCTTCACCAGATTGGGCATTAGCACGGATGTTATAACACGAGAGAGGTAACCCAGCTCGCAAACGTGCAATCGATTGCCGCAGAGGCGATTGTGGAATGGTGACCAAAATCAATTTCGGCCGCCATGATGGACAGAGCGCGCAACAGGCTTGGAGACGGCTCTCGCCAAACACTCGCCTCACACCGCACCAACGACGGAGATCAAGCCGCTTTGGGCGCTCCATCCGTCCAACCTTGCCGTGAATGGACCCGTCACCTTCCAGAGCGCGGCGCGAGCATCCGCCGTCAGAGCCGGCCTGCCAGAAAGCGGGCCACCGCCTCGGCCCGAGAGCGGACATGGAGTTTCTCGTATACGTTTCGAACGTGTGTATTGACGGTGGTGACACTAATGCCCAACTGATCCGCTGCTTCTTTGGATCGATATCCTCGAGCTAAGAGCCCGAGGATCTCTGATTCCAGATCTCCTGACATAGAAGGATCGGGATCTAGGATTTCCTGAGCATTTTTCGGATTCCGGGGTGCGTGAGGTGCGAACCTAAACCTGTCCGCTTTTTCCGCCGCTGTCCCAAAGCCGGTGCTGACTTCCAGGGGTTTCCTGAGCATTTGCAGATTCCGGGGTGCGTGAGGTGCGAACCTAAACCTGTCCGCTTTTTCCGCCGCTGTCCCAAAGCCGGTGCTGACTTCCAGGGCTTTCCTGAGCATTTTTCAGATTCCGAGGTGCGTGAGGTGCGAACCTAAACCTGTCCGCTTTTCCGTCGCTGTCCCAAAAGCCGGTGCTGATTTCCAGGGGTTTCCTGAGCATTTTGCAGGTTCCGGGGTGCGTGAGGTGCGAACCTAAACCTGTCCGCTTTTTCCGCCGCTGTCCCAAAGCCGGTGCTGATCTCCAGAGATTTCTTGAGCATTTTGCGGATTCCGAGGTGCGGGAGGTGCGAACCCAAACCTGTCCGCTTTTTCAGGAGCCGGCCTATGCTCAGGCATGTCCAGTGGTCGCAGCGATGACTTGTTTCCCAATGTGCGCAACCCGCAGGCTCTCCGAGTCATAAATGAGCGGTGTCTCGTTCGAACTCAGGATGGCTATCGGGTGGTCTGCGTCTCTGGCGTTGTCTTGGCACAATATGCCGTGAGCGATCACATGGCCGAAGCGTTTGCTATGGTCAGTTTGATAGAGCAAGGTTGGGCCGATCAGAAGGAGGTGGCACAAGCTTTCGATTGTTCCGCCCGCACCGTGCGCCGACATCAACGGCGTTATGAGAGCGGCGGCCTGGCTGCCTTGGGTCATGAGAGTGGGTATCCGCAAGGTCGCTGTCGCTCACGAGGAGGACGAACCCAACTGATTCAACGCCTCAAAGCCGAAGGCCACTCCAACCGTGAAATTGCTCGCCGCCTCGGAGTCAGTGAGACGGCCATCCGCAAAATGCTGCGCCGGCTGGGTTGGTTGGAACTGACTCCAACATCGGATTTGTTGCCTTTGGACGTGGGGTCGAGCGTCGCTCCGCACCACTCTCCTGCTTTACCTTCGCCGGAGCAATCTGTGCCGGTGTCGGCTTCTGCTGAAAATCCAACGGCCCCCGCTGTGCGCGCTACTTTCGATACCGATCCGATGGATCGATCCGGGGATCGCCTGCTGGCCTATTTGGGATTGCTGGAGGATGCCGCACCACTGTTCGGTTCTCGGGCCAACGTGGCTCGCGCCGGTGTTCTATTGGCCGTTGCACCATTGGTGCAGAGCGGCGTCTTTATGTGTGCCCAGCAAATCTACGGCAGCGTCGGTCCTGCCTTCTACGGTCTGCGCACCAGTTTGCTTACCCTGCTGTTAATGGCGCTCTGGCGCATCAGACGGCCCGAAGCACTTAAAGAACATTCTCCCCAAGAACTGGGACGAGTCTTGGGATTGGATCGTGCGCCCGAAGTCAAAACACTCCGGCGCAAACTATCTCGTTTGGCTGCCGCTGGACGGGCCACGCAGTTCGGACAAGCTTTGGCTCAGAGCCGGATCGCTCGGCGCGGAGAAGCTCTGGGCTTTCTTTACGTCGATGGTCACGTGCGCGTCTACCATGGCCAGCACCGTCTGCCCAAGGCACACGTGGCCCGGATGCGTCTGTCCATGCCCGCGACCACCGACTACTGGGTTAACGACACCAGGGGCGACCCGCTTTTTGTCGTGACCGCCGAGGCCAACGCCGGATTGGTGAAAATGCTGCCTGGAGTTCTGGAGCAGTTGCGCCAATTCGTGGGCAAACGTCGTGTCACCGTCGTCTTTGATCGCGGCGGCTTTAGTCCGAGGCTCTTTCAGCAGATCATGGCCGCTGGTTTTGATCTGCTCACCTATCGTAAGGGGCACTGCCGCCGGGTTCCGCGCAAGCGCTTTCAAACGTGCCAGACGCGCGTGGAAGCAAAGACCAGCACCTATCAGCTGGCTGACCAGGAAGTGCGCTTGCTCAAGGGCAAGCTCCGCCTGCGCCAAGTCACTCGTCTGGCCGAAGATGGACACCAAACGCCCATTCTGACCTCACGGCGGGATTTGCCACCAGCTCAGATCGCCTATCGTATGTTCGCACGCTGGAGACAGGAAAATTTTTTTAAGTATTTACGCGAGGAATACGCTTTGGATGCAGTCGCCGACTATTCCGCTGTGCCGGATACTTCCAACCGAGAGATCCCCAATCCCGCTTGGGCGGCCGCCGATGCCAAACTCCGGCAAGCCTGGGCCTATTTGGAACGTCTGAACGCCGAGTATGGCTTGGAAGCTGTCAATAACCTCGAGCGCCTCCGTCGAACCATGCGCGGATTTAAGGTCGCCCACGGCAAGTTGGGACAAAGCATCGCAAAAGCCATGGAGCAAGTGCTGGCTTGCCAAAAGAAGCGAGACGCACTGCCCAGACGGATTCCACTCCAGCAGTTGCCAGGCGAGCCGGTCATGAAGCTGCCTCCGGAACGTAAACATCTGACTAACCTCCTTAAAATGGTTGCCTATCAGGCCGAGAGTGATCTCGTTCGAATAGTCGCTCCTCATTACCGGAGAGTTGATGATGAAGGACGAACCCTCATTCAATCGGCCCTGTCCAGTGCGGCAGACCTGGAGGTAACCGCGACCGAATTGCGCGTCACCCTGGCCCCCTTGAGTTCACCTCATCGAACACGCGCGATCGCGGCACTCTGCCGACAACTCAACCAGTCCGCCACGCTGTTTCCAGGATCCCAACTGCGCCTGCGCTACGCCGTCCGGGAGCATTCGCAGCAAAAAAGCGGACATTTTTGAACGGCTCTATGTCAGGAGTTCTGGA
>DASZYN010000631.1:0-3253 GCA_035545435.1 Acidobacteriaceae bacterium
CGGGCTGAGCTCGTAGCGAATCCTGGGTTCCTGCGCGTCACGGCGATTCGAGAAAAAGATCGCATCGCCCTGACCGATCAGGTAGTCGGCGGTCCGCGCGGCCAGCGCCTGGATCGTCAGCCCCGGATTGGCAGAACCCTGCGTCGGCAGGATACTTCCGTCGCAGACGAAGAGGTTGGGGATGTCGTGGGTTCGTCCGAACTTGTCGACGACCGAGGCAGATGGGTCGTTGCCCATGCGCACTGCGCCGACCAGGTGCGCGAAGCGCGACTCCTGCACAACCTGCTTCGCGCCCGCCGCCCACATCACTTCCATTACTTTGTTCTTGCCAAACTCGATGAGCTTCTTGTCATTCTCGTGAAGATTGAACGTCACCTTCGCGACGGGCAACCCATACTGATCCTTTTCGTCCGCCACTTCCACGCGATTATCTTCCCAGGGAAGAATCTCACCGAGCACCCCGAGTGTCGCCCAGTGGTTGTAATCCATCATGACGCGGCGCAGGCCCCAGCCCCACGCCCCCATCGCGGCCACCATTTGTTTCGCGAACGCGATCGGTAACGGACCAACGGTCTGGATCGCAAATCCGCGCGCGAAGCCGCGTTTCGCATCCGTCTCATAGAATTCCTCCGACAGGGCATGCGCAGGCGGCGCTTTGTAGAGGCGAATCAGCTCGTCGAATCGCCCTGCGACCACGTTGCCGGCCTGGGCCATCAGGTACTTGCCCAGGGTTCCGCTGGAATTGGCCAGCCCATGACTGTGACCCGGGCATGCGGAGTTGAAGAGCAGACGCGGCGTTTCAATGGCGTAGCCGCTGACGATCACAGCCCGCGCGCGCTGGAAGTGTTCCCTGCCATCGCGATCCAGATAGACGACTCCATCGACGCGGCCGTCGCTGCGCACATTGATCCTCGCGGCCATCGAATGCGCTCGAATCTCGGCGCCGTGGCTGATGGCGTCTGGAACATGCGTGATCAGCGTGCTCGCTTTGGCGCCGACCTTGCACCCCTGCAGGCAAAATCCGCGGTAGATGCAGTGCGGACGGTCGCCATGCGAGGCGGACAGGATGGCGACGGGACCACCGGCGACGGTGCGAATTCCAAGTTTGGTGCAGCCACGCACCAGAACATCGCCGACACCGCCGAGCGGATGGGGGCCGTAGGGATGTCCGTGCGGATCGCCCCAGGGAAACCATGCGGGACCGGCGACGGGAATCTCGCGCTCCAGCAGTTCATACCAGGGCTTGAGATCCCAGTACGACATCGGCCAGTCGACGCCGACGCCGTCTTCGCTGTAGACGCGGAAGTCGGACGGATGAAAACGCGGAGTAAACGCGGCCCAGTGCACTGAGCCGCCTCCCACGCCTTTGCCGCTGTTGTTTTCGCCAAGCGCGAGCGGATCGGTGCCGCCGGTGATGCGCAGATCGTTCCAGTAAAGCTCGTGCGAGCCTTTTTCATCGCTGACCCAGTCTTTCTCGGTATCCCAGAAGGGCCCGGCTTCGAGGCCGACGACGCGAAACCCGGCGCGAGCCAGGCGTTGGACGAGCACGCCTCCAGCGGAGCCGACGCCAACGATACAGTAGTCGACCGGCTCATTCTCCGGCCAGGTTTTCATCGGGCCTGGCAGGGTCTGCATGGGGCCGAGGCGATGCGGGTCGTTTCGGCCGGAGAGCAATCCCATCAGTGTGTGCCCCCGTGTCCGTGCAATGACCCGTGCTCGGGCGGCGCGCCCTCGGGATCGAGCTCGGAGAGCGAATCGACGGGAACATTCCATTCGTAGCGCTCTTCGCCGGTTTCCCACGGTTCGGGCAATCCGTTTTCGAGTCGCATGTAGCCGCGGGGATAGGCGGGTCCTCCGAAACCAATTTCATCCCAGGCCCAGGGGTGCGAATAATATGCCGTGATGGCGTCGTGCATCAGCAGGGCCCAGAAGCGGTGGACCGGCATCCGCTTCCACGCCGGATGAGCCGGATCGGGTGCGCCGTCGTGCAGCGATTTCAGGATGAGTTCCTGGCGGTGAACGGTAAGGGAAGGGAACCGCGCATGGAAACGTTCGCGCGCCATATCGTCGATCGCTTCAATGCCCAACCGATAAGCATCGCGATCCGGAGGCATGTCCTCATACCGGAAGCCGTTCAGCGCATTTTTGAAGAGGCGCTCGTCAATGACAGGAAGAATCGGGATGGTGCGCTCTTCGCATCGATCATCCTGCGGCAGCACCCGATCGATGACAGCCTGCAGAATTTCGGATTCTTCGCGCGAGAAGAACCGGATCGCCGGAACCTCGCCGACGCGGCTGGTAACAACATTCCGCGTGGTCTTGTCCCAGGCTTTCTTCTGTCCCAGCGTGCTGTAGGCGGAATAGTAGCCGGGTTGCGGCAGATCGCGAATTTCACCGCCGGTGGCCCGGGTGGGGAACGATCGTTTGCTCATTTTTCTCGCTCCCTGCGCAACAAGCTCGCCATCAGTCCCAGAAAGCCGCACGCTGCAAACAAAAGCGGTGCGAAAATCGGCGGGCCGTAGAGAACGTTGTACAGCGGTTTCTTCGTGCCGCCAGGACGGCCGAGAATGCCGCGCGCGTGGTAGTAGAAGCCGGCCGCGCCGTCGGCTAAAGCCAGGGCGGAGATGATTGGCAGAACTGTGTTTGCAATCCGCCGGCTCCGGATCGCGCCGGCCGCAGCAGCGATGAGAGGCGGCGTCAGCAACACCGGCGTCCATTGCGCCCAAACGCGAAAATTCGATTTGTAATGCGAATACAGCGCTTCAAACCCGCTGCAGAATGCCCAGATAATCGTCACACCGCAGAGGTGTTTCTGGAAACGACCGTTGCGAAGATCCTCGCGCCAGTCCGGCCGCACCGGAAGCACAGCTTCAGCGGCATCGCGAACCCGCTCAGCGACGCCTCCGAGATCTTCTTCGCGGCGCAGGTACGAGGCCATCAGGCCCAGATAGGCGCTGGTGCCGAAGAGCAGCGGCGCGAAAATTGGTGGACCCATCACGATGTTCGTCACGGGGAGTCTCCAGCCGCCCGGCTTGCGCGCCACGCCGCGCACATGGAAGAAGAATCCGATGATTCCGTCCGCGAGGGTGACCGCACTGGTCCAGCGCAGCAAAGTCCGCGCAGCCCGGCGGCTGAATACGCCTGAAAGTCCTGCAGCGGCCAGCGCTCCGCTCAGCGCGACCGGTGTGTACATTACCGGATTGCTGTAGCTGCCCTTGTAATGTTCGTAACCGACTTCGAGGCCGCTGGCCAC
>DASZYN010000632.1:0-6216 GCA_035545435.1 Acidobacteriaceae bacterium
ACCTTCTTCCTCACCACCCACTGGCGCATCTACGGCACTATCATCGCCTTGGTCGGCTCGATCCTGGGGGCGCTGTATCCGGCCTGGAAAGCCGCGAGCAAAGACCCCATCGACGCCCTCGCCTACGAATAGCAAAACAAAGGCGCAGGTCCGGTTGGACCTGCGCCAGGCCGTGCCGAAAATAATCTACTTCCCGGTCAGCGCCTCCACCCCCGGCAGTTTCTTCCCTTCCAGGAACTCCAGGCTCGCGCCTCCGCCGGTCGAGATGTGCTTGATCTGATCCGCGACTCCGGCCTGCTTCACTGCCGCGACCGAATCGCCACCACCGACGATCGAGATGGCATCCTGGTTCTCGGCGACTGCTTTGGCGATCGCGTTCGTGCCCACGGCGAACTTCGGAAACTCAAAGACCCCGGCCGGTCCGTTCCACACGATCGTGCGCGCCCCGGCGACAATCTTCTGAATCGCCGCCACCGACTTTGGCCCGATATCCAGCCCCTGCCAGTCCGCCGGAAAGTCCTTACTCGTATCCCACGGCTGCGTCTTCGCGTCGTTCGAGAAGCTGTCGGCCAGCACGTTGTCCACCGGCAGCAGCAGTTCCACGCCCTTCGCCTTTGCCTTCTTCAGAGCCTCACCCGCCATCTCAATGCGGTCTTCTTCCACCAGCGACTTGCCGGTCGTGACGCCCAGCGCTCTCTGGAACGTGTACGCCATGCCGCCGACGATCACCAATGTGTCGACTTTGTCCAGCAGGTTATTGATGACGTCGATCTTGCCCGAAATCTTTGACCCGCCGATGATGGCCACGAAAGGACGCGCCGGCGCCTCCAGCGCCTTGCCCAAATAGGTTAGTTCCTTCTCCATCAGCAGGCCGGCCGCACTCTGTTTGACGAAGTGCGTGATTCCCTCCGTCGAAGCATGCGCGCGGTGAGCCGAACCGAAAGCGTCGTTCACATAGAGCTCACACAGCGATGCCAGTTTCTTCGAGAACTCGGGATCGTTGGCCTCTTCCTCGGGATGGAAGCGCAGGTTTTCAAGCAGCAACACCTGTCCGGACTCGAGCTGCCGCGCGAGCTCTTTCGCGATGTCACCGACGCAGTCCGGCGCAAACGCCACATTCGTCTTCTCACCGAGGCGATGATCCAGCAGCGTCCGCAGCCGATCCACGACCGGACGCAGGCTGTACTTTGGATTCACCTTGCCCTTGGGCCGCCCCAGGTGCGACGCCAGAATCAGCTTCGCCTTGTGCCTGAGCGCGTACTCAATGGTGGGCAGCGTCTCTTTGATGCGCGTGTCGTCGGTGATCTCCGCGCCGTCCTCGGTCAATGGCACATTGAAGTCCACCCGCATGAACACATGCTTGTGCGCCAGATCCAGATCGCGAATCGATAGTTTCGTCATAACGCCCTCAGTCTCCACTGCACTCGCCATTGTGCCGATCCTCCTTCTTCGCCGGTTACAGAAACTCTCTCCGCCGCTAAGACGGTCCCTTCGTGCTCTGTGCCCTTACTCGTGCGGGGCCGAGTGCACCACGGCCTCCGCCTCAATCTCGACGCGCCACGTCGGCTGCAGCAATCCGGCCACAATCACCATGGTGGCCGCCGGCCGGATCGTCCCAAAAAACTCGCCGTGGGCCTTGCCGATTGCTTCCCAATCTTCAAGATGCGTGATGAACATACGCGTCCGCACTACATCCTCCAGCCGCGCCCCCGCCTTGGCCAGCGTTCCGCGAATGATCTCCAGAATGTGACGTGTCTGGGTCGCCGCGTCGGCCAGATCGGCGCCGACCGGCCCGGTGCCTGAAACATACACCGTCTGCCCCGCACGCACCGCGCGCGAGAATCCAATCACCGGTTCATACGGAGATGTGCCCGGAATATTCTGCCGCATGGAGCCCTCCCAGTCGCGCAGGGCCCCCATCGGGAGCCCCACACAAGAGCAGCAGTTGAACTACAGACCCTTCTTCGTGAGGAACAGGATCAGGTCGCGTACCCGGCACGAGTAGCCCCACTCATTGTCGTACCAGCTGATGACCTTCGCCGTGTTGCCCACAACCTTGGTCAGCGGTGCATCCACGATCGACGACAGCGGATTGCCCTTGAAGTCGCTCGACACCAGCTCGTTCGTGTCGTATCCCAGGATCCCCTTCAGTTCGCCCTCTGAGGCTGCCTTCAGCGCGGCGTTAATCGCGTCCTTCGTGATGGGCTTCTCGGCCACAAAGGTCAGATCGACCACGGAGACGTTCGGCGTGGGGACGCGGATCGCGAACCCATCCAGCTTGCCTTCGACTTCAGGGATGACCAGCTTCAGCGCCTTCGCCGCGCCCGTCGAGGTCGGAATCATCGACAGAGCCGCCGCGCGTGCGCGCCGCAGGTCTTTATGCGGGAAGTCCAAAATGACCTGGTCGTTGGTGTAGCTGTGGATGGTCGTCATGATGCCCGACACGATGCCGAAATTCTCCACCAGCACCTTGACCACCGGCGCCAGGCAGTTGGTCGTGCACGAGGCGTTCGAAATGACGTTGTGCTTCGCCGGATCGTACTTCTTCTCGTTGACGCCGAGCACCACGGTGAGGTCCTCGTTGGTCGCGGGAGCGGAGATGATCACCTTTTTCACCGGACCACGCAGATGCGCTTTGGCCTTGGTGGCGTCGGTGAAGTGCCCGGTCGACTCGACCACGATCTGCGCGCCGACCGAATCCCACGGAAGCAGCGCCGGATCCTTTTCTTTGAAGACCTTGATCTTCTTGCCGTCGATCGAGATGAAATCCTCGCCTGCGACGATCTCGTTCTTCAGGTTGCCCAGAATCGAGTCGTACTTCAGCAGATGCGCCAGGGTTGCGGGACTGGTCAGATCGTTCACTGCCACAAAATCGATGTCCGGATTCCCCAGCGACGCCCGCAGCACGTTCCGCCCAATGCGTCCGAACCCGTTGATGCCAACCTTCACGGCCATAGAAATTCGTCTCCTTGCCTCAATTTTTCAGCCTTGCGGTCACAACTCGCGGTGATCCGGATCACGTTGATTTCGAACGGTCGAAAACGCCCGGAACCACCCATTTACCGATGCTAGCACCGTAGTCAATGAAAAAGTGCAGCAGGCACCGCGTTCGGCCACATTTCCGCATTCCTGCGTCACATCTTTTTCACAAAAACCGTGCCTCTTGTGGCACATAGCACCACTGTGCGTTTGCTCCGCGTCGATGTCTGTGTTACATCCTGGATATGCGCCTGTGGATGCGCGACCGAATGAGACGTCGCTCGAAGCGTGGGCCGAACAATTCAGAGTCCACTGGAAAAATTGGGCAGGAATTGCCCCCGAATCAGCCAGCTCCCCTCCAGCCTTCCTACCATGGTGGCGCCGCCGCGCCTGCGGAAGACGAAATCGAAGTCGCGCCGGAGGCCGAACCCGCTGAACCTGTTGCCGAAGTACCGCCTGAACCGGTGGCCGCCCTCGCCGCGTCCTCTCCTGAGCCGGCGGGCAAGATGGTGCTCGAAACGCAGCCGGAATCCCTTTCGACACCGCCGCCTGAACCGGTGGCGGGCAATAAAGGCTCCCGTGGATTTGTCGTCCTCACGATTGGCCTGCCCGGATCCGGAAAAACGACCTGGTTCAAGCGCCGTGGCGTCACGCCGCTCTCGAGCGACCTGCTCCGCACGCTGCTCTTCGACGACATCGCCGAGCAGCGCTGGCAGGGCCTCGTCTTCTCGACTCTGCGCTCGCTGCTGCGCGCCCGCCTGATCGCGAAAATGCCCTGGAACTATGTCGACGCGACGAACCTCTCGCCCCACGAGCGCCGCCAGTGGATCAAGATGGCGAAGAGTTTCGGCTACGAGGTGCAGGCCGTGTTCTTCGATGTCCCGCTGGAAGTTTGCATGGAGCGCAACAAGCGACGCGAACGCACGGTCAGCGACGATGCCATGAAGAAGCTTGCCGACCGGCTGCGTCCGCCCGATTTCAAGGAAGGCTTCTCGAAGATCACCGTGGTGCGCGTGAAGGGCGCCGGACCGGGCGGAGCCGCGACGAGCAGCGAACCGGAATAAGCCTGGCGGGCACGCGGCCGTTCATGCGTGCCGCTGCGCCAGCGCGATCAGATTGCCACAGGTATCGTCCAGCACCGCCATCGTCACCGGACCCATGGCCACCGGCGGCTGCGTAAACACCACTCCCGCGGCCCGCAGCCTCTCGTACTCCGCCTGCACGTCGTCCACTCCAAACGACGTGTACGGAATTCCATCCTCCACCAGGGCCTTTTTGAATGGCCCGGCCGCCGGATGCGCATCCGGCTCCAGCACCAGCTCCACTCCGTCACGATCGCCGGGCGCGACGACGGTCAGCCAGCGGTGCTCGCCCATCGGGATGTCTTCCTTTTTTACGAACCCCAGCTTCTCGGTGTAGAAGCGCAGCGCTTTCTCCTGATCGTCGACCAGCATGCTTGTGAGCACGATCTTCACCATGGTTCTCTCTCCCTGGTTTCTTTTGCAGCCAGCGGTCGACGATCGTCCACAGCGCGTCCCTCCGGAAGTAGTGGAACTTGTAGCGGCCCTGGCGCGACGTCGCGACCAGGCCTGCCTCTTCGAGCACTTCCAGATGCTGCGAGATGGCCTGGCGCGTCGCTGTGATGCCATGCTTCATCGCCAGGCGCGCGCACAGCTCGAACAGCGTCTGCCCGTCGCGCTCCGCCAGCTCGTCCAGAACCGCCCGCCTTGCCGGCGATGCCACTGCCTCAAAAACGTCGACCACTCCATCACAATAGGCAAGTCACAGCTTGCCTGTCAAGATGTGTGTCTGGCGACGCTCTGGCTTACCGAGGGCGTTCATTGAAGCCCCGTCCACCGAGGATCATGGGGACACATCGGGCTGCCCGCGCGGCCCGCGTCTTTGTCTGTTTTGCGCCTGCGATGTGGAAGATGTACGACTTGCGGCGGCCCGGCGTGAGCGCCTCGAATGCCGTCCTGAGGCGCGTGCTGGCTTCGAGCAAAGCCTGCAGCTCCTCCGGGACGGGGTAGTCGGCCGGCTTCTTCAGTACGACCTTTCGGCCCGACTCTTCCAGTTCGATCGCCTCATAAAGGTAGGCTCTCAGCGTCGACTGGAGAGCTGTGATCTCCCGGACCGATGTGAACTTGATCCAGCGTCCGGCCTGCGTGTGTTCGCCCACCCGCTGGAGAATCTTCTTCGGATCCCGGAGCAGAGCGCCCTTGAAAAACGAGAGCGCGCAGGAATCGCGGAGCGGAATAATGATCGCCACGTTCTTCTTCTGGAAGGTGAAGCAGGGCTTGCTCCACTTCCGCTCTTCGGTGAGGAAGCAGTCGAGGGCGATCTTGCGGAGCTGATCCGTCTCCTTCTGCCACTTCTTCGCATAGGGAACTTTCATGTGTCGAGCTTGCCTCCCTCCATGTGCGCTGAGCTGACCAGCCCTGCCCCACGACCTGGTGTGCTGTCCCGAAACGCAGGGGCTGAAGCCCACATGATTTTTGCGCCTTTGCGGCACGACTGAAGTCATGCCCTGTTACAAAAGCGCCGGCCCATTCTTTAAGGAACTTGCGGGACACCCCACTCGTGAGGTGTTTCCGAAATTTCTTCATGCGGAAGAGAAGCAGGTCCCTCCGCTTCCCCTTCGCTACGCTCAGGGTCCGGTTGGGATGACAAGGTAAAGGAACTTCAGAAACACCCCACCAGATTACAGACGCCGGTGTCGCGGGCACTCCTCTTTTCTTTCTTCTGAATCCTCCGTGACTTGTTTTGTGTGATTTGCGCCTGGGTTCCTTTGGGAGGGTGCGGTATGTGATTGCCGTGAGGTCATTTGCGAGGCGACTGCGTTTGATTCATTCGCACTCGTGTTTGCGTCAATGGTGCACGTGACGCTGCCGGATGATTGAAATCGTGTCACTTGCATCGCGCGCGTGACTGTATCAAACATGCGTGCGATTGATGGGGTCACGAGCGTCATTGATTCACTCGCGCGGGTGACTGATGCATTGGCGATTGCGACGCGGGCATGCCCAGAGCGGCGAGCATGGCCTTGAGTTCGCGCATCTCGGATGGGGATGCGGGGAGCGGATTGGCACTGGCGGCCCGAGGAGAGGGTACCGGCGTCGATGGGGGAGCGAGTTCGGGGTCAGGAAACGGGACATCGCCGAGGCGGTTGAGGAGGGCGCGGATCAGGCGGCCGGCGGTAAGGTCGGAGATGTGCCCGGGGGAGGCGTCGCCGCGGTC
>DASZYN010000633.1:0-2895 GCA_035545435.1 Acidobacteriaceae bacterium
CGGTCCAGATAATGCTTTGTCGCGGCATCGGCCTGGCTCGCGTCAATTGCCGCCAGCGCCTGATACACATCGCGATTCAGCGAAAGCTCCACGCCGGCCTGCGAAATCTTCTGTAACAGTGCCTGAGCCGTATCCCGAACCGCCTTGTCGGAGTGGACGCTGTGCATCAGCCCCGTCAGCGAACCCACCGTGGACAGTGCGGCAACCGCATCGTCGTAGGCGCGCAGCGTCTTGTCGATGCTTCGCTCGCCCTCGGCTTTTTGCAGCAGTTCAATGGCCTGGCGGTGCCGCTGCAACGCGTCCTCAACCCACACTTCCAGCGCCGCGGCGTCCACCGACCCCGTGCCTCCGGGATTCCAGGGGTAGACAGTACTGGAGCGGACAGCGTCGGAAACCGGCACACTCATGAAAAGGCACCTCTGTTGGCAGACTATCGCACCGTGCTCAGGATCGCAGCCGGACGATTGTGAAATGCGATGGGAAGATCAGCCGCTGATTGCTTCTTCGCTGCTGCGCAGGGCGGCGGGGGCCAGTTCCCGCTCCGCACGAATCGGCGTGCGGCCCTTTTGCCGGTAGAGGCGGACCAGCAACGCGACGTACTCCAGCGCCACACGCAGGTTCGCCTTGCTGGCGCCGGCGTGGCGATGGCCGAACTTGAAGGGCACCTCAACGACCGAGCGAATCTCAGCTCGGGCCAGAATCTCCAGCAAAATTTTGAACCCAGTCTTCTGCAGTGAGATCGGCTCGACGCAGGAGCGTCGCACCATGAAAAATCCGGACATCGGGTCATGGACCCGCAATCCGGCGCGCTGAACCGGCAGCGTCATCCAGATGGCAATGCGCGAAATGGTGCGGCGTACCCGTTTCCAGCTGCGCATACAGCCGCCGTCGGCATAACGGCTGCCCACCGCCAGATCGGCTCCGCCGCTGAGTTCTGCCCAAAGGGCCGGCAAAAGCTCGGGCGGATGCTGCAGGTCAGCGTCCATGACCGCAAGGATTTGCGCCTCGGTTTCTTCCCAGCCGCGCAGCACCGCGCCGGCGAGCCCGCGTTCTCCCGAGCGCACGATCAGGCGAACGCGCGGATCTTCACGGGCGAGTTCGGTGACAATCTCCTCGGTGCCATCGCCGCTGGCATCGTCCACTACAATCACTTCGTAGGCGCAATCGTAGCGATCAAGCGCGGCACGGACCCGGCTCAGCAATGGGCGGATATTTCTTGATTCGCGGAGGGTGGGGATGACGAGCGCCAGCATCGGCGCGCATGGATTCGCCTCGCATAGCGCCGGTTTTTCGCCGCTCGGTCCCTCTAAAGCGGGTCCCCTTGTGCGAGAGTCCATGCTGATTGGGAAAGACGCCAAAAATCCTTGAAAAGTTGCGAACCCCTCAGGAACTTCATTCTGCCGTCACTCGCAACTGCGGGCGCGTTCCTCGTGGAAGGGTACCATCCCGGCGTCGAAGATGACGCGGTTTATCTTTCCGCGATTCAACGACGCCTTGATCCCGGCCTTTATTCCCACGACTTCAAGTGGTTCACGCTGCAGATGCAGGCCAGCATTTTCGACCGAATGGTGGCCGCCTGGATCCGCCTCACTCATATGCCGGTGGCGTGGACCGAGCTGCTGGGCCAGTATCTGGCTGCGTTCCTGCTCCTCTGGGCCTGCCTGGCGGTGTCCCGGCGCTGCTTTTTCACGCGGGCAGGACAATGGGCCGGCGTTGCCCTGATTGGGGTGCTGTTTACGTTGCCCGTCGCGGGAACCGCCCTCTACATCTTCGATCAGTACCTGCATCCGCGCGCCATCGCGACGGTTCTGGTTCTATGGGCCATTCTCCAGATCCTCGATCGCCGCCCACTATTCGCCGGAGTGCTGCTCGTCTCCGCCGTCGTGATGCACCCCATCATGGGTGTGCTTGGTGTCTCGTACTGCGTGATCCTGTGGATCGCAGGCTCGCGCACCGGCCACACCTCAGTCCGCTCGGCGCCCGCTATGGCGATGCTCAGCGTTGCGCCGCTCTGGATCTTCGAAGGCCCCTCGCCCGCCTGGCGGCAGGCTCTGAACACGCGCGACTACTACTTCATCGGCCGCTGGACCTGGTATGAATGGCTGGGCGCCATCGCGCCCATCTTCATCCTGTGGGCGATTGCGCGCTATGCCCGCCGCGCGGACCGCCCATCCATGGCGCTGCTCTCCGGCGCGGGTGCCATCTACGCCGCCTTCCAGCTTGCCGTCGCCTGTATCGTCCTGCTCACGCCTGCGCTGGTCCGCCTCACGCCCATGCAGCCCATGCGCTATCTGCACCTCGTCTACATCCTGATGGCTCTGCTCGGCGGCGGCCTGATCGGCGAAAAACTGCTGCGCGGTCATGTTTGGCGATGGCTCGTGCTGTTCGTGCCTCTGGCCGCCGGCATGTTCATCGCCCAGCGCGCGCTTTTCGCCGGGACCACGCACCTCGAGCTGCCTGGCATCGACGCGCGCAATCCCTGGCTGCGTGCCTTCGCCTGGGTTCGCGCGAATACCCCCCCGACGCATACTTTGCGCTCGATCCGTACTACATGCAGGCGCGCGGCGAGGACTACCACAGCTTCCGCGCCCTGGCCCAGCGCAGCGAACTGGCCGACGCAGTCAAAGACGCAGCCGTCGCTACGCAGGTCCCGGATCTGGCGCCGCTATGGGTGGAGCAGACCCAGCCTCTCACCGGCTGGCAGCATTTTCAGAAGCAGGATTTTCTGCGGCTGCAGCAGCGATTCGGCGTGAACTGGATCGTCGTCCAGGGTTCCGGTATGCCCGGGCTCGACTGCCCGTACAAAAACGAGGCCGTCGCCGTCTGCCATCTGCAATAAGATCCAGCGTCTGTTAGAGAATCTTCTTTCCAAACGCCGAGGAAATCAGCTCCACC
>DASZYN010000634.1:0-6127 GCA_035545435.1 Acidobacteriaceae bacterium
GGCGTCGCCGGCGTACTTGCCTTCTCCGTCAGCGGACGCACCCGTGAGTTCGGCATCCGCATGGCCCTGGGCGCAGAGCCGCGCCACATCCTCACCGACGTACTCCGCGAAGGCCTCATCATCGCCTCCATCGGAGTCGTCTCGGGCCTGGTTGTAGGTCTCGCCGGAGCCAAGGGCCTCGCCGCATGGATCGGCCAGATTCACCTGCCCGGCCCGTTGACCTTCATCGCCGCCGCCGCTGTCATCCTCGCGTCTGCCGTAATCGCCTCAGCCGTGCCCGCAGCCCGCGCCGCGCGCGTCAACGCCGTCGAAGCCCTCCGCGCCGAGTAGCGCAACCCGGACAAACAAAGGGTCCCCACTCAAACCGAGTGGGGACCTGTCCTTCTTCCTTGATCTTCTACGCCGTCGCTCCAATCGCCGGATCGGTCCGGCTCTCCCGCTCGCTCTCCGCATGGCCGGCGATCTCATAGCGGAACGTCAGATCCTGTTCGACCTCCACTATAAAGTCGTACCAGCCAAACGTATCCGCAAGCGCGATCGCCCCCGACACCTCTGCACCGGCCGCAAGATCGTAGCTCCACGTCTTCTTCGAATATCCATCGGTCATCTGCAGCGTCACGGCCTGCGAGCCGCGGTTCGCGCCCCACAGAGTAATCGAGTCACCGTCCCGATCGGGAATGGCGCGGATATCCAGGTTCGCTTTCTCCGCCCCTCCAACACTTCCCCGAAACGCCCGCAGGAATCCGTTCGGCCCGTACACCGACAGGTCATACCCCGTGAGACTGTTGCCCGTGATCGGCCAGGTGTCGGAAACTTCCTCGCCGGACCCAACCGTGTACGTCCATGGCCCCAGGCTGCTGTTGCCTGAGCGAACCTGCAGAACCGCGGTTTTGCCCCGATTCACAAATCGAATCCCAAACGTCCCGTCCGCAAAATTCGCCTCGCCATGCACAAACAGCTCATACGGCACAGGCCGCGCTGGCTTGGTGCCTGGTTCCTGAATCGGCATCGTCTGGTTCGCCGGCACCGGCGGAACATAATCCGGGTATCGCGTGCCCGCAACGATGTCAGCTGCCGGCGGAGCATAGGCGTCCGTGTTGGGCAGCGTCACAATGCTGGCGTTCGGATTGCGAAAGTTGAATGCCGAAGTCAGATCGCCCGAAACCGCGCGCCGCCACGGTGTGATGTTTGTCTCAATCAGCTTCCGATGGTGCCCGGCGTAACGCGCTTCGATAAACCGAATGATGGAAGTGTGGTCGAACACCTCTGAGCTCACATATCCCCCCTTGCTCCATGGAGAGATCACCAGCATCGGCACCCGCACGCCCAGTCCATACGGTCCCGCCTCGTAGCTGGCGTTCCCCGGAAAGATCTCGTTCGTCGTCGGAACCGTCGAAATCCCCTGCGCTCGCGTCTGCGGCGGAGTCGGCGGCACCACGTGATCGAAAAACCCGTCGTTCTCATCCCAGGTGAGCAGCAACACCGTCTTGCTCCAGACCTGAGGATTCGCCGTCAGCGCGTCCAGAAACTGCGTCGTATACCACGCTCCGTAATTCGGCGGCCAGTTCCCGTGCTCGCTGTATGCCTCCGGCGCCACAATCCACGAAACCTGTGGCAGTTTGTTCGCCGCGACGTCGGCCCGGAACTGATCCACCAAATTGCCCGACACTTTCGTATTCGTGCCCATCCGCGCGCCCTCATACAGCGGACTGCCCGGCGCCGCATTCTGATACTGGTGGAAATAGAGCAGCGAATTATCCCCGTAGTTCCCGATGTAAGGATCGCCCGTCCACCCCCAGTAATCCGGTCCGTCCAGCCCATCGCCGATGTCCTGATAAATCTTCCACGACACACCCGCCGCACTCAGCCGTTCCGGATAGGTGCTCCAGCCGTAGCCGGCCTCCGCGTTGTCGACAACCGGCCCGCCGCCGCTTCCATCGTTGCCTACCCAACCCGTCCACATGTGATACCGATTCGGATCGGTCGGGCCCAGCAGCGAACAGTGGTACGCGTCGCAAATCGTAAACGCATCCGCCAGCGCGTAGTGGAATGGAATGTCCTGACGGTTCAGATGCGTCATCCCGGTTGTTCCCTTTTGCGGAACCCACTGGTCGTACGCGCCGTTGTTGAACGCGTCGTGCGTCGTGTCCCAGTCATGCGGCATGTCTTCCACAAACGCCAGCCCCGCATTCGTAAGATCGGGATGGAACGGCAAAACATATCCTCCCGCGCCGTCCGGCTGCTTCCACACCGGGTCTCCATTCGGCAACCGCACCGCGCGCGGATCGCCGAACCCTCGCACGCCTCGCAGCGTTCCGAAGTAGTGATCGAAGGAACGGTTTTCCTGCATCAGGATCACGATGTGCTCTACATCCGCGATGCTCCGTGTCCGGTCGTTAGCCGGGATTTCCAGAGCGCGAGCAATGCTGGCTGGGAAAGATGCGGAAAGCGCGCCGGAGGCGGCGAGCTTTAAAAACGAGCGGCGATTGGTTGGCATGGGGACGCTCCTCGAAGATCACGTTCGCAGACCACCGGAGCTTAGCCCCGCAATCATTGCGATTGCATGATTGCCCGGTTGGAATTCTGTGACTCGCCGCGGATATCTGGATCTAAAACGGTGACAATGTCCTCATCCCGTCTGCTACCCTCGCTTCCACAGACTGTCACCTCATCCCCGAGGCCCATCCATGCCCTGCGACCCCGTAGAACTCCGCCACGTTCCCCTGTTTGAATTGCTCGACGACGATGAAGCCGCCGTCCTCGCTGCTCAGGTCGATGTGCGCCACTTCGCCCCGCGCCAGCGCATCTTTAAAGCCGGCGATCCTTCCGGAAACGCCTACATCGTCATGACCGGCAGCGTCCGCGTCTTCATTACCGATGAAGATCACCAGGAAGTGACGGTCGACGAGCCCACCCACGGTGAGGCTTTCGGCATGGCGTCCATGATGCGCCAGGTCGAGCACCAAACCTCCGCCGTCGCTCTGGAAGAATGCACCTGCCTTGAAATCGGCCGCGATGACATCGCCGTCCTTCTCACCCGCCGCCCCATGGCCGGCCTCGACATGCTCACCATGCAGGCCCGCCAGTTTCATACTTCTCAGCAGCTGGTCCGCAGCCGCGCCAACCGCAATCCCAACGAGGTGATTGAAGAACAGGAGACCTTCGGTGAACGCATCGCCGACGCCGTCGCCCGCTTCGGCGGCTCCTGGGCCTTCATCATTACCTTCGCCGTCGTGCTCATCGCTTACTCGTCCACGAATATCGTGCTCAAAGGCCGCGCCTGGGATCCCTACCCCTTCATCCTGCTCAACCTCTTCCTCTCCATGCTCGCGGCCATTCAGGCACCGGTCATCATGATGAGTCAGAACCGCCAGGACGTGAAGGACCGTCTCCGCAGCGAACTCGACTTCGAAGTCAACCGCCGCGCCGAATCCGAGATCCAGTCCCTCTCCCAGCGCCTCAGCCTGATCACCGACAAACTCGAGGACGTCGAAGACCTGATCCGCAAAGCGCCAACGGCTCCGCTCTGATCCTTCATTGGCTACTGGCTACTGGCTACTCTTCTTCTTCGCTCTGCGTAATCAGGTAGCGCTCGTAGCCGATCTCGCCGATCTTGTGCACCTGTGCTTCCAGCCAGTCCACGTGGCCTTCCTCGTCTTTGAGCAGCTTCACAAACAGATCCCGCGAGCCGTTGTCTTTGTTCTCCACGCAGATCCGGATCGACTCGTTGTACGACGCCACCGCCCCCAGCTCCAGCTTCAGGTCTGACTCGATCATCTCCTTCACGTTCCTCCCGATCGTCAGCCCCAGCGGCTCCATGCTGGGTGTCCCGTCCAGGAACAGGATCCGCTCCATCAGCGCCTCCGCGTGGCGCATCTCGTCAATGGACTGCTTCTTGATGAATTTCGAATATTTGTCGTAGCCCCAGTTCTCCGCCATCTCGGAGTGGAGGAAGTACTGGTTGATCGCGGTCAGTTCATCGCGAAGCGCCTCATTCAGCCGTTCGACAACTTTTGCGTTACCCTTCATGCCGGTCATTTTACAGAATGACTCCGGCATTGCGCCCCTGTAATCTCCCGCCGAGAAATGGCGTTCAGCCCCGCACAGAAAGGCAGCGCCCGTCGTCCGTCACGAGGCGCTATCCTGATTCCTTGACCGCCACCGCGATCTCCGATCTGGTCGCTCGCCTCCGCGCCGGCGACACCCGCGCCCTCGCCCGCGCCATCTCCCTGGTGGAAAACGACGCTCCCGAAGCCCCCGCGCTCCTCTCCGCCTGCTTCCCCCACACCGGCCGCGCTCTCCGCATTGGCGTCACCGGCGCTCCCGGAGCCGGCAAGAGCACCCTCGTCGATCGGCTCGCACGTGCGTTCCGCGATGCCGGCAAGTCTGTCGGCGTCGTCGCCGTTGACCCAACCAGCCCCTTCACCGGCGGCGCCATCCTCGGCGATCGCATCCGCTTTCGGGAGCACCAAACGGGTGTTCCCGGCGAATCCGCCCGTCATTCCGATCCGGGCTTCTATCTCCGCTCCATGGCCACCCGCGGCTCTCTCGGCGGACTCGCCCTCGCTACCGCCGACGTTGCCCTCGTCCTCGAAGCCAGCGGCAAAGACGTGCTCCTCATCGAAACCGTCGGCGTCGGCCAGGACGAAATCGAAATCGCCCGCCTCGCCGACATCACCCTCGTCATCCTTGTCCCCGGCATGGGTGACGACGTCCAGAGTCTCAAAGCCGGCGTCATGGAAATCGCCGACATCTTCGTCATCAATAAATCCGATCGCGACGGCGCCGATCGCGTCGAACAGGAAATCCGCGGCCTGCAATCGCTGGCTCCCGCAACGCGTTCGCCCGCTCGATTTGAACTGGAGGATCACGAACGAGATTCTGCTTCTCTACCAGGGCGCCACTCAACCCGCCATCCCCAAACTGCTTTTGGATCGGAGCACGATTCAACTGGAGCGCTCCATGCCCAAACCGCCTTTGTATCAGGGCACGACTTCAGTCGTGCCGAAATGGCGCCCGGAGAGAAAGGGGCTTTAGCCCCTGAAGCCGTCCCGACCCCGCCCGTCATTCGCACCGTCGCCACCACCGGCGATGGCCTCCCCGCCCTCACCTCCGCCATCGCCGCCCTCGAACAATGGCTCCGGGATGACAAACGCCTCGCTGCCCGCCGAACAGCCCACTGGCAACGCCGCCTCGACGCCATGCTCCGCACCGAGCTCATGCGCCGCGCCCGTCAGAACGGTTTCGACGCGAAGGTGCTTCAGTTCCACGCCGCCCGCATCGCCTCCGGACAGCAAGACCCCTGGCAACTCGTCGCCCAGCTGACCGAGAAGGTCTTTAACCCAGAAAAGTCGGGCTGAGCAGCGTCAGCCCGCTATTGGCGATTGGCTATTCCCTATACCCTGTAGGTATGCCCGAACTCGACCACCTCGGCATCGCCGTCAAAAGCATCGACCAGGCCCGCAAGCTCTACGAATCCCTCGGCCTCCAGGTCGTCCACGAAGAAACCGTCGATCATGAGCACGTCCGCACCGCGCTGATCCCCGCCGGCGATGCCCGCATCGAACTCCTCGAGCCCACCAGCCCCGACTCGCCCGTCGGCCGCTTTCTCGCCAAACGTGGCGAAGGTCTCCACCATATCGCCCTGCACGTCGAAGACATCTCCGGCACCCTCGAAACCCTCAAAGCCCAGGGCGCGCGCCTCATCTCCGAAGACATTCAAACCGGTGCCGGCGGCCATCTCTACTTTTTCGTCCATCCCTCCAGCGCCGGCGGCGTGCTCCTCGAGATCTGCCAGGACGGAGTGTCGGACGTCTAAGCGGGACAGATCCAGAGCCGGACAGCTCTTCCAGACGCTGTACGCTAAACGCTAAACGCTGCCCTTTATGCCCCTCCTCTCCATCGACACCTGTGGCGCAACCGGCACCGTCGCCCTCGCTCGCCTCGCTGACGACAAAATCGCCCTCCTCGCCCAGGCCGAACTCCCAGGCAAGACGTACTCTGCCCGCCTCGTCTCCACCATCCGCGATCTTCTTGCCGCAAACGACCTCCAGCTCGCCGCTCTCGAAGCCATCGTCGTCACCACCGGCCCCGGCTCCTTCACCGGCATCCGCATTGGCCTCTCCAC
>DASZYN010000635.1:0-4436 GCA_035545435.1 Acidobacteriaceae bacterium
TCCTTGTATTCAGACTCTGCCTGGGTGAGCGCCGCCGTGCCGCCTTCCTTGAACCAGGTATCGCCAACCATGAGCTTGGCTCGCATCTGGTATTCGGAGTCGGGATAGGTGTTGAGCAGGGTCTGGAGATCGAGCCGGGCCACATCGTACTTGCCATGCTTCATGGCATGGGCGGCCTTATCGAAGAGCAGCTTGTCCGGCTGCGACGACTTCACGTTGCCCAGCGGGTTGGCGCTGAGATCGACGTTCTTCTTCTTTTTCTTCGCGTGTTCCCTGGCGAAGGCCGACGGAGAAGAAAGCACGATCGCCATGCCCAGACAAACTGCCGAAATACGGATACCCAACCGATTCATAACACCTCAATAGTCGCAAACATCTCGTGCGATCGTGCGCCGGTACGGGGTGGTCTCCACGGACCCGAACCAGACCAAAGACTTAAGCCACGGCCACGCTTGCGGCCCGTTGCGCTGCGTCGAGCAGGCTGCGAGCGTCGCGTTCGGCGTTCCCGTTACCGAAGACGGCGTTGCCGGCAACCAACAGCTCGGCTCCCGCTTCGACGATGCTGGAGACGGTGTCGTGAGCGACGCCGCCATCCACTTCAATCCTATAACTGAGGCCGAGCTGGCGTCGAAGCTCAGCGAGCCGGCGAATCTTGTTGAGCGAGTACGGGATGAACCGCTGGCCGCCGAAGCCTGGATTCACGCTCATCACGAGCACATGATGCACCATGCCCAGGACTGGAATGAGCAGATCGACTTCGGTGTGGGGATTGATGACGACGGCGGGCTGCATGTTGTGCTGCGCGATGAGTTGGAGCGAGCGATGCAGGTGCCGGCAAGCCTCGTAATGGACGCTCACCCAGCTCGCGCCCGCCTCGGCGAACGCCGGGATAAACTCGTCCGGATTCTCGATCATCAGGTGGCAGTCGAGAGGCAGCTTGGTGTGCTTGCGCAGCGAGGCTACGATGGGCGGGCCGACCGTGATATTAGGAACAAAATGACCATCCATCACGTCGACATGGATCACGGTGCCGCCCCCGCGCTCGGCCGCGGCAATCTCGTCGGCCAGCCGCGCAAAGTCGGCGGAAAGGATGGATGGAACCAGTTCAACCACTAAGAAACAGGGTACAGGAGACAGGGGGCAGGGTACAGGGGAGGAATGCGGACAGTTAGGCCGACTCGGCATGCGGAACGCGCTGGCCGGTCATGGTCAGCACCACCACCGCCGCGATAATAAGCGCCCCACCTGCATAGGCTCCCGGGCCCAGGTGCTCACCCAGCACCACAACGCCCAAAATCGACCCGAGCGCCGGCTCAATGTTCAAGAACACGCCCGCCCGCGACGCTGGCACGCGATGCATGCCCCAGTTCCACAGCAAAGTTGCAGCCGACGTGCACAGCAGTCCACTGGCGGTGACGGCGAACCAAACATGCCATCCCAGGCCGCGCACCGGCGGCAATCCGTCCTGCAGAATGACCCAGGGAAACAACATGGCGGAGCCCGTGAGCAGAGTCCAGGAGCTCACCGCAAGGGGCGAGCGGCCCAGCACCATCAGCCGTTGATTGATCAGGACCCACCCCAGGGCGATCACCAGCGACAGGACGACCAACAGATCACCGCGAATACTTCCCCCCCGGATCGCGCCGTGACCAGCGCTCAGCACGATCAGCGCAATGCCGGCCGTCGAGCCCAGCAGCGCGATCCAACCCTTCAGATCGAGCCGCTCGTGAGCGAAAATCGTCGCCCCAACCGCGAGAATCACGGGCATCGTGCCAACCATGAGCGCGGCGTGGCTCACCGTCGTCAGCCTGAGCCCCGCGAACTGCACCATGAACTGGAAAGGAACACCGAGAAACGCGCCGATCAGCAGCAGCCTCCACTCGCGAGCGGAAAACTTCGGTGCCTCGACGATCGGAAGCAGGCCGAGGCACGCAAACACAAACCGGTAGAGGACATAATGCCCGACACCCAGTCGCGTGAAGGCGATCTTGCCAAAGAAAAACCCCATGCCCCAGCAGCAGCCGGCGAGCGCGCAGGCGAGGTAGCCAATGCCGTGCCCAGCATGGTGACGGCCATGGGCCGCTGCGGCCCGGAGGCGGTCTTCTTTCAGCACTGGCGGCATTTCGCGGTTGGATGATCCATCAGAACGATGGTCGCACGGATGTGACGAAAGCCAGCAGCTACGCCGATACGCGCACGGGGACATCGAGAAGGGCCCGCCAGCCATCCCCCAGAAAGAGCCGAATCGCGGCGATGCCCGCCGCGCCATTCTGCACGCACGCGGCAGCATTCTTTTCCGTAACGCCGCCCAGGGCCAGAACCGGAGTCGGGTTCGCGAGGTCGACGGCGGCACGCAGGGTTGCGAGTCCTTTGCCGAGGGTGATTCCCTGTACGGTGACCTTTTCGAAAATCGGGGAGAACAGCAGCATCGACGCCCCTGCGGCCGCACGAATCTCGTCGGAGTTGTGACAGGCGGCGCTGATCACGGGATGCTGACCGTTGCGCGCATAGGCCTGCTGTGCGGCGCGGATCGCAGCAGCTCCGGCGTTGGCATGAAGGTGCACACCATCGGCGCCCGCATCAAGAGCAACCTGCGCCGGCCCATTCACCAAAACCCGTGTCCTGCTCTTCGTCGCGCGAACAGACTCAACAATCCGAGCCGTCAGAACCTGGAGTTCGTTCAGAGGAAGGTCCTTTTCGCGAACCTGGATCGTGTCCACCCCGCCCTGTGCCCAGTCGCTGGCGAGCGCTACCAGCGCGTCGCGCTGCCCATTTTCGTCGCCCGGCAGCAGACGGCGGTTCGTGATGGCATAGAGAAGCATCAGAAGTTCAGTGTAAGCGTGGATTCATACGGCCTGTCATCAATGGAATGTAAGATAGGCTCTGCGCCGGCACCGGACTGACTTCCGATGCAGGCCATTTCTGACACATGTCGAAATTCGATCTGCTCGTCATCGGTTCCGGCCCTTCCGGCCAGCGCGCGGCGGTTTCCGCGGTAAAGAAGGGCAAAAGCGTCGCGCTGGTTGAGATGCGCAGCGTCGTCGGCGGCGTGTGCATCAACACCGGCACCATCCCCAGCAAAACCATGCGCGAAGCCGTGCTGCATCTTTCCGGCTACAACTATCGCTCGATTTACGGCATGAATTACCGCGTGAAGGAAAAGATCACCATGGCCGATCTAGCCTTTCGCGTGCAGCATGTGGTGAAAACCGAAATCGATGTGACCGAGGCGCAGCTTTCCCGCAACGGCGTGGAAGTCTTCAACGGGGTCGCCCGCTTCGAGGATCCCCATCACGTAAGGGTGGACGGCCCGCGCGGGACCAACACCTACGAAGCGGACAACGTCATCATCGCCGTGGGCACCCGGCCGGCATCGTCGGCGAAGGTTCCGGTGAATGGCAAGACGATTCTCAACAGCGACCAGGTTCTCGACATGCTGGAGTTGCCCAAGAGCCTCATCGTTGTCGGAGGCGGCGTCATCGGCGTCGAATACACCTGCATGTTTGCCGCGCTCGGCGTGCGCGTCATCCTGATCGAGAAACGGCCGCGCCTGCTCGAGTTTGCCGACCAGGAAATCATCGAGGCGCTCAGTTATCACCTCCGCGACTCGCGCGTGACCATGCGCCTGGGTGAGGAAGTGGAAAGCGTGGAGCAGCTCGCCGACGGCACCGTCGTCGCCAATCTTGAGAGCAAGAAAAAAATGTCCGGCGACGCCCTGCTCTATGCCGTCGGACGCCAGGGCAACATCGACGACCTCAACCTCCAGGCCGCCGGCATCGACGCCGACAATCGCGGACGCATCCCGGTCGACAAGGATTTCAGAACCAAAGTGCCGCACATCTACGCGGTCGGCGACGTCATCGGCTTCCCTGCCCTGGCTTCGGTTTCAATGGAGCAGGGACGCATCGCCGCAGCACGCGCCTTTGGCGACGACCACATCATTTCCAACCCCAGCTTCTATCCCTACGGGATTTACACCATCCCGGAGATTTCCTTCATCGGCAAAACCGAAGAGCAGCTCACCGAGGAGGACGTGCCCTACGAAGTCGGCGTCGCCTACTATCGCGAGATCGCGCGCGGCCAGATTCGCGGCGATACGACCGGCCGTCTCAAGCTGGTCTTCCATCGCGAAACCCGCCAGGTGCTCGGCGTCCACATCATCGGCGAAGGAGCTGCCGAGCTCGTCCACATCGGCCAGGCTGTCATGGCTCTCAACGGCAACGTGGACTACTTCATCGATACGGTTTTCAACTATCCCACCCTCGCCGAGTGTTACAAGGCTGCCGCGTTTAACGGCATCAACCGGCTGGCCCGCTTTGAAGGGTGAGCCGCGAGCGCGGAGGAGTTATGTCCAGGACAGTAGGCGCGGTGATGACGACGCGGGTCGTCGCGGGACTTATCGAAGATCACAAGCTCCAGGGCAGCCTGAAGGAATT
>DASZYN010000636.1:0-14701 GCA_035545435.1 Acidobacteriaceae bacterium
AGGGCGGTACCGGAGAAGTCTGAGCGGGGAAATATTCCTTGCAATTCGTACGCCGGGAGTATGGGCTTCTTGCTGTGGGGTGAACCTGGCGTTCGCGCTCCTCGGTGGTCGGTGAATGTGGCGCGTTCCAAAAGGGGATTAGGGCGGTACCGGAGAAGTCTAAGCGGGGAAATATTCCTTGCATTTCGCACGCCGGGAGTATGGGCTTCTTGCTGTGGGGTGAACCTGGCGTGCGCGCTCGTCGGGGTGGGGTGTGTGCGCGGAGTTCCAAAATGGGAGCGGGTCGGTACCGAGGAATTCTGCGCCGGGCGATATCCCTTGCAATTCGTACGCCGGGAGTATGGGCTTCTTGCTGTGGGGTGAACCTGGCCTTACTTAAGGCCGGGCGCGCAGTTCGTGAGTGGGCTGGGGACCATTGGGGCACTCAGCGAAGAGTCAGGGGCACGCCCCTCAGGGCGCGAACACCGTTTTATACTTCGTCGAGTCTCGGTCCCGAACAGCAGGAAATTATTGGTCGCGCCTTGTGGCTAAACGGCGGCTCGCTCGGCGACTCGCGGGATCTCGAAGCGATAACCGGCTCCGCGGACCGTTTTCAGATAGCGAGGATTCTCGGGGTCGGATTCGATCTTTTCGCGGATGCGACGGACATAAACGTCGACCGAACGCGGCGTAACGAAGCGGGCGTCTCCCCAGACAGCGTCCAACAGGTGGTCGCGGCTGAAGACGCGACCGGGATGGCGGGCGAGATAGTCAAGGAGGCGAAATTCGGTGGCGGTGGTGGTGGTGAGACTGCCGCGCACCCGGAGCTGCATCGCGCTGGCATCGATTTCGACGTCCTCAAAGGCGATCGCGGAGGGTGTGGACGGACGCTCAAAGCGGCGAAGAACAGCTTTCACGCGGGCCAGCAGCTCGCGCGGGGCGAAGGGCTTGGTGATGTAATCGTCGGCGCCAAGCTCGAGGCCGAGGACGCGATCGTTTTCCGCGGCGCGCGCAGTCACGAAGATGATGGGGATGGAGCTGAGGGCCGGATGATTGCGGAGTCGCCGGCAGACATCGAGCCCGTCGCCGCCAGGAACCATAATGTCGAGCAGAAAGAGGGCGGGCGCCTGGCGCTCGGCATCGGGAATGAGACTGGCGGGGGTGGCATAGATGCGCGCCGGAAAGCCGGCGGCTTCGAGATGATGCTGGATCAGGCGGGCGATGTCGGCGTCATCCTCAAGCACGAAAACGGTCTGGCTCAAGCGAAGGGTTCCTTTCCCGGGAGTCCCGGCAGCGGGTGGCGCATTCCGCCCTCAGCCTAAACCGGGCGAGGCAAAGAGATTGCAAATGTTGTGTTAATTCGGAGCGGAGAAACAACAGTCACCGCTCATGGCAATGGCGCAAAGGTGGCAATTCTTTCAGCGGTTTAACCCTGCAATCAGGAGGTTTAGGCCGGAACCCCGGATGTTATACTTCGGTCAACCTTTTGTCTCGAATTTCAACGACCCCGGAAGACTCAGCGCGATCATCTTTCCCCTGGGGGTCGGGCAGGCAGAGCAGGTTCTGTGCCTATTCCAACCATCCTGTGCATTGACGACGAAGCTCTCGGGCTT
Organism: Acidobacteriaceae bacterium; assembly: GCA_035545435.1. Taxonomy (GTDB): domain Bacteria; phylum Acidobacteriota; class Terriglobia; order Terriglobales; family Acidobacteriaceae; genus Palsa-343. The sequence goes on from DASZYN010000636.1 coordinate 1,593, forward strand.
GAAATCCGCAAGGCGGTGCTGGAGCGCGCCGGATATCAGGTGCTGACGGCCGTGGATGGCGCCACGGGGCTGACCTTGTTTCGCGGAAACCCGGTCGACGGAGTGGTGCTGGACTATTACATGCCCGAAATGAATGGCGGAGCCGTGGCGGAGGCAATGCGCCGCGAGCGGCCGGAAATCCCAATCATGCTGCTTTCCGCCTACATCAATTTGCCCACCGACGTGGTTCAGCTGGCCGACGTGACCGTACTGAAGGGCGAGGGGCCGCAGGAACTGCTGGAGAAGCTGCGAGCCATGCTGCATTCGGCAGGGATGGCAGGAGGAGCGCGGGCGGAGGGCTCCGCGTGAAGGAGCTCCAGTTCAATCGAACGCTGCGCCAGCTGGTGGCGCTGCCGATCATCCTGCTGGTGTTCATGGCGGGATTCCTGGTATGGCAGATTGCCGCGGCATCCATTGCACAGAAGGCGCTCGATCACAGCGATGAAGTCACAGCGCAACTGCAGGAGTTGCAGAACCTGTTCGTCGATCAGGAGACGGGGCTGCGGGGATACCAGCTGACCGGCGATCCGGTGATGCTGGAGCCGTGGAAATCGGCTGCCGGCCCGATCCAGAATCATTTCGCAACGCTGCGGCGGATGCTCGCAGGAGATTCAGAGCAGAGCAAGCGCCTCGAAGACCTTCAGATCCTTTACAACCAGTGGCTGGGATTCGCCAACGCTGTGCTGCACCAGGACGCTGCATCGCTGAACGCCGCCGGCATGAACCAGCGCGGCAAAGCGATGATGGACGGGATTCGATCGGCGACCGCGGACATGGTGGGGCACGAGGCGAATTTGCGTGCGGTGCGGTCGCAGCATGCACGCTGGATGCAGCGGCGCGAGCTGGTTTCTCTGCTGGTTTCCGCGGTGGTCGTGGGACTCTTTCTGGCTCTGTTCACGCGTCATCACGTGCATGCCATCTCCGCAAGCTATCAGCGGAGGATCGCGGAGATCACAAAGCAATCGAACGAACTTTTCGAGAGCCAGCAATGGTTCAGGACGACGCTGGAATCGATCGGAGATGCAGTGATTGCCTGCGATTATCGCGGGGCTGTGTCGTTCATGAACGACGTCGCGGAGAAGCTGACCGGGTGGACCTCGAGCGAAGCCAAGGGAAAGCCGCTGGCGAAGGTGTTTCACATCGTCAACGAGCAGACGCGGAAGGTCTGCGAGAACCCGGTGGACAAGGTGCGACGGCTGAAAAAAGTCGTTGGCCTGTCGAATCACACGGTGCTGGTCGGGCGCGGCGGGCGCGAATACGTGATCGACGACAGCGCGGCGCCGATCATGAACGACGCCGCGAAGATGATCGGTGTGGTGCTGGTGTTCCGCGACGTGACGGAAGAACGCCAGGTGCAGGCGGCGCTGCTGGCGTCAGAAAAGCTGGCGGTAGCGGGTCGGCTGGCGGCGAGCATTGCGCACGAAATTCATAATCCGCTGGATTCGGTGGCCAACCTGCATTATCTGCTGGCTCAGGAAAGCGATCCCGCGAAACGCGAGGAGTATCTGCGTTTGGCGCAGCAGGAGCTGGGGCGAACCATGCAGATCAGCCGGACGATGTTAAGCCTGTATCGCGAGCCGCGGTCGCCCATCCAGATCGACCTGCGGGAACTGATTGAAGGCGTGCTGCTGCTGCTGGATCGGCGTCTGCAGAACCAGGGCATCGTCCTGGAGACGAAAATTGCCGGGGATCTTTCAGTGGAGGGCTTCCCTGCCGAGCTGCGGCAGGTGTTCACCAACCTGATCGTCAACGCGGTGGAGGCGGCTGGCGCGAAAGGTAAAGTGCGCATCACGATGGAGCGCGCCGAGTCGGCAGAGATGCATGGAGCTGGAGCCGCCATCGAGATCGCCGACAGCGGGCCCGGGATTGCGCCGGAGGCGGCGAAGAGGCTCTTCCAGCCGTTCTTCACGACCAAGGGCGCAGACGGCACCGGGCTGGGGCTGTGGGTGAGCATGGGGATCGTGCAAAAGCATGGCGGATCGATCAGCGTGGTGGAGAGCTCCGATCCGGAACTGCCGGGAGCGTGCATCCGGGTTTTCCTGCCGGCGCGAACCATGGCGCAGCGGGCCGGCGAACCGGCTGCTTGAGCAGAGATTCGTCAGACAGCGCGCAGGGCTTCGACCGGATCGGTGCCGGCGGCGCGATTGGCCGGCAACGCCGCGGCAAGAATCGAAATCAGGAACATGGTTGCGATGGTGACGGTGTAGATCAGCGGATCGGTCGCGCTGACTCCGAAGAGAAACGCGACTAACAGGTGAGAAACCGCCAGCGATCCGAGGACACCGAGGGTGCATCCGGCAAACGCCAGCTTCGCTCCGGACAGGAGCACCATGCGCGCGATGCTTGCGCGCTGCGCACCCATCGCCATACGGATCGCAATCTCGCGCGATCGCAGCGTGACTGAAAACGCCACGACGGCGTAGATTCCGGTCAAAGCAAGGAGGAGCGCGGCAGCGGCAAAGCTGGTCATGAGATCGGTGTTGAAGCGCCGCGGCGCTTCGACATTTGCCATCGAGTCGCGCATTGTTTCCACCTGATCGAGAGCCAGCTGTGGGTCGACTTCTGCCACGGAGGATCGCAGCACCTGCTTCATCTGGTCGGGATCGAGCGAGGAGCGGAGAGCGATAAAGCCTCCGGCGGCCTGAACGAGGTTCTGCTTCGCGGCGGAGCCATAGAGGATCGAGGGCTGCTCGGCGGGCATGTACCACTGGTCCGCGACAGGAGCGTCGCGGGGACCGAGGACCGTATTGCCGACGACACCGACGACGGTCGCCCAGGGATATCCCTTTTGCGGATTACCAACGTGAATCGCTTTTCCGAGCGCGCTCTGGCCTGGCCAGCAGTGCTTCGCCATGGCCTCGTTGACGATGATGACGAGCGGCGCGTCGGCGCGATCCTGGGGTGTGAAATAGCGGCCGGCCAGCAGAGGGATTCCCATGGTGCGGAAATAATCACCGCCGGTGATGACGAATGCGGCGAAGGTGAGCTTCCAGGTGGCCGCCGGCTGACCCTCGACGGTGTAGGCTGCCAGCCCTCCATTGTTCGACGTGGGCAGGGAGTTGGTGAAGCCTGCTGCGACGACGCCTGGCTTCGCCACGAGGCGGTCGATGACCGCGTGGGTGAAATTCTCAACCTGGGTCTGGGTGGAGTACTGCTCGAGCGGCAGCTGGTAGCTCGCGGCGAGCACGTGTTCTGGCTGAAAGCCAGGATTCACGGCGAGCATCTTCTGGTAGCTGCGCAAAAAAGAGCCCGCAGTGGTGAGCAGGACGAGAGCGGTGGCGATCTCGGCGACGACGAGGAAGGATCGGAGCCAGCTGTGACTGAGGGACCCCGTGCCGCTGCGTCCGGCCTCCTTCAGGTTGTCGATGACGCTGGCGCGCGTGGCGGCGAACGCAGGAGCGGCGCTGCACAATGCTCCTGTGAGGAGGGCTAAAAGCAGCGCGAAGATCAGAACCGCCGGGTCGATGGCAATCGTGTCGACGCGCGGCAGAGAATCGGGAAGGAGACGCAGCACGGTTCGGACGGCGACTGCCGAGAGGCCGACAGCCAGAGCGCCGCCCGCGAGGCCGAGTATGAGACCGGCGACGATCGACTGCCGCAGGATTGCACGCGGCGGAGCGCCCAGAGCGGCCTGCACGGCGTATTCGCGGCGTCGCCCGATGGCTCGAACCAGGAGCAGCCCGGCGACGTTGGCGCAGGCGATGGCCAGCACTATCAGGACCGCAACAAAGAGGGCACGCAGGACGGGACGGGTTGCGGCGACGGACTGCTCGCGCAGGGACAAGGCATCGCCCCGAATGCGGATGGCGGCCATGGTCGGGGGAAAATCGCGCATGATTTGCTGCGATACCCGATGGGCGTCCTCGGCGGCCTGCTGGAGGGTGACGCCATCTTTCACGCGCGCGACCATGCGATACATCCAGGCGCCGACGTTTTTGTCGGACAGCTCCTCGGCGGTGAGGCTGAGCGGAACCCAGACCTGTGCCTTGTTCATGCGACCGGCTGACAGCGGGAACTCGAAGCTGGGCGGCATGACGCCGACGATCGAATACGATTTGCGGTCGAGCACGATCGCCTGGCCGATGACATGCGGATCGCGATGATACCGGTTCAGCCACAGGGCATCGCTGATGACCGCGACGGGCGTGTGGCCGTCGTCTTCCTGCTTCGTGAAGACGCGCCCCAGCTCGGGGGAGACGCCGAGTGCGGAAAAGACGCCAGCGCCCAGGCGTGCTCCGGCGATCAACTGGGCCGTCGCGGCGCCGGAGATTTCGTATCCCGCACCCGCAAAGCCGCCCATCGAGGAAAAGGCGGTTGTGGCGCGCTCGTAGGTGGCGATCTCGCGAGCCGTGACGCCGGGATTGGGGTTGTTGCCGAGGTGGTCGCCGACGATGACGAGGCGGGCGGGATCGGCAAACGGGAGGGGCCGCAGCAGAATGCCTTCCACCAGGGAGAAGATCGCGATGGTCGCGCCCATTCCGAGAGCCAGCGTCAGGATTGCCGTCAGATAGAAACCTGGCGCCTTGCGCATCTGCCGCAGCGCCAGGCGGACATCGCGCCATGCTCCACTCATCGAATGCTCCTCTCGTGCATGCGCCATTACAGCCTGCGCGTGGGAGGACGGGCAAATGCTTTCGTCACAAAAACGCTGGTGGTCGTCAACGGGGAGGGCGCGACCGGGCCTTTCTGCGGGTCAGTGAACGTGGCCGTGGTGGTGATGCGCGTGAGCGGCTGCGTCCTCAACGGCGACCAGGCAGCCGTGCGCCGTCTCGCAAACCACATGCTCGAACTGCAGCGTGGTGTGGTAGATGCGGAAGCGTTCGCGCAGCACACCGTTGATGCGGTCGAGAATGAGGTTGCTCTCCGACGGGGGGATGTCGGCGATGGTGATGTGGCTGGAGAGCGCGTGGCTGTTGGAGCCCAGGCTCCAGACATGCAGGTCGTGGACATCTTCGACGCCGTCGATAGCGGCGAGGATGGTGCGAATTTCGCCGAGCGAGATGCCGCGCGGGGTTCCTTCGAGGAGGATGTTGAGAGTCTCGCGCAGGATGGTCGCCGATGACCAGAGGATGAGAGCGGCGATGGCGAGCGAGAGAGCGGGGTCGATCCAGGTAGCGCCCGTGAACAGAATTGCAAGGCCGCCAACGATGACGGCTGCGGTGGAGAGCGTGTCGCCGAGCATATGGATGAACACGCTGCGGATATTGACGTCGTTGCTGACACGCCAGAGCATCGCGGCAATGAGGCCGTTCATCAGAACGCCGGCGGCAGCGACGAACATCATGATGCGGGGCTGGACGGGGGAGGGCTGGCTAAAGCGATGGATGGCTTCGAGGGCGATCCAGACGGAGATGAGGATCAGGGTGAGAGCGTTGAGGAAGGCAGCGAGGACCCCGGCGCGCTGGTAGCCGAAGGTCTTTTTGTCGGTGGCGGGACGGGTCTGAAACCAGACTGCGACGAAGGAGAGGACGATGGCGAGAGCGTCGGAGGCGTTATGCCCGGCTTCGGAGATGAGGGCCAGGGAATGCGCGCGCAGTCCGGCCAGCAGCGTGAGCACAACGTAGGTAACGGTGGCGATGAGAGAGAGCCGCAGCACCCGCTGCGTGGCGGCGGTATTCGCGCCATGGACATGCATATTGGTTCCAGTTTATCGCGGGGGCTTCAGACGGCCGCGCCGTTATTGCCAGAGAAAAGGAAGTATCCTTTGTGCGACAAGTCCCGCGGCGAGGGCGACAAGAAAACTGCTCAGAGAGCCCAGAAGCAGATAGTCGACGCGATCACGCTCTTCCAGTTCCCGCGATCGAATCAGCCCCTTGGCTGCGAAAAAGAACGCAAGAGCGGCCAGATTGCCGGCGATCACGATGAGGAAGACGATGGCCCTTTCCACCTGGCCGATAAATCTTCCGTGCGTGTATCCTTCGCTGGATACGATGGCGGGACGCGGGATTCCGCCTGCTTTTTCCAGAATGCCACGCACCAGATAGGTTCCCCCACGCACTGCATAAACGAAGAGGGCCGCGCACAGACAAATCGCCGCCAGGCGATTGGCTCCGGTTGCGGTCTCCACCGGAAGATTTCTTCCCGGAAGGCCGTGGCTCATGAACCACAGAAGCACGGCGATTCCCGCGTTTGCTAATAGTTCGAATTCCCCGAGCACTCGAACGGGTACAAAGCGCCTGCGCGCGACGGGTATCAGAATCGATCCCGTGAGGACGATCGCCCCCGTGAAAATCGCTCGGCGATCGAAGTGACCAGCGAAAATTACCGCAACCCCGGCTGCAATCGAACGCAGAGCGACCTGAATGAACCATGCGCGCCCGTTGGCCGCGGCGCTTGTTGCGGCTTCTGAGTGCGTCTGATCGCCGCGCACCGGGTCTGACATCACCGCGTAGTTGGCCGCATGCCAGCAGAGAAGCCACTCGGCAAAGAGGAGATGATCCTTCATAGCGCTTGTGAGCTGGAACGGCGGATCAGGTCGATCCTGTTTTCCTGAGGGGCATCGTATCCCATCGGGCGCGAGCCGCAATTGCGTTTTCGAGGGCTTTCGTGAGCCCCTGTTCGCCTTCAACATAGGCTGCCCAGTTCGCCGCGCGCGCGTCCGTCGAAACCGCCTGTCTCGATCGGGACATGATTCTGGCAACGTCGCTTTGTCGATGTCCCTGGTGGAGCAGCATCGCGACATTGCGCTGTTGCCGGCTCCACCGGCTGCGGTGCGCGTGCAGAATTCGCGCGATCCCGTTGAGAACGGCATCATGATTCTCGCCAAACCCCCGGAACACCCCGCCCATCTTTCCGGATTTGGCCGCTGCCTCTACAGCCTCGCGCGCACGATGAAATGTCGGGCCATCCAGATTCGATACGTTCGGCGCGAGGGCTGTATCAATGCCGCCGAATCCAAATCCGAGGCGGATGGGAAGGTCGGTAAAGGTAAGTTCGATCTTCCAGATCAGAATGGGAACAATTGCACTTGCTGCCCGGGCGTGTATGAGCCCTTCAAAGCCATCTCCCAACGCAATCACGAACCTTCCCTGGAGAGAAACCTGGAAATCCGCATTCAGCTGATCGACAAGTTGCGTGAACGAGATTTGGGTTTTGGCGCGGGCCGAACGGTTCAGCGCACTGGACCCCACCATATCCCCGATAACCGCGACGTATTGGGGGGATTTCATTTGTAAATATTAGAATATTGACTCAAGCAGAATCAATAAATAATTGTTGACTAATTGGAAGTCCACGGAATTACCTTGACATTGCCGATGTCAATAATATTCCATTTACACTTTTACTGCACCGGCGCAGAAGCGTGCGGATTGGGGCGCTGGGGCATGGGCCGGGTGGGAACCGATTCGGCCGTGGTGCGGAGGCCGCTCCAGTTTTCCGCGACGACGATGCTGTTTTCGGGGCGGTGAATGTCGTAGCGGACCGAGCAGGGGAAACCAAGGCGGAGTTCTGTGGGGTTCACGAGGTCGCGCAGAGTGGTGACTTCCTGGGAGCACTCGTAGGCGACGCCGCCGATTTCGTACTTATAGAGGATGAAGCGAATCTCGCGCGGGTGTTCCTGGTCAGTGGGGTTCTCGAGTTCGGAGATGTCGAGGATGGTGCCGTCGATGATACGGCCGGAACGGACCAAAAGTGCGCGGCGCTCGCGCTCGATCTCTTCCGCGGTGGGACGGCGGCGCAGGATGAGCCAGGTGGTAACCGCGCCGATGCATAGAACCGCGCCTGCAACCGTCCCAATGACGCGGGGATCGTGCAGTGATTGGCCGAACATCCGGTGGACTCCGAAGGGACGGGGACTGAAAGCACCGACCTTTGCAGAATAGCTCAGTTGTGCGAATTCACCGAGGGAAAAGCTGGTGCTCCGATGCAAAGAAGTAACGGTACGGCTGCGCTATACTCGCAGAAGACATGGTGCAACGCAGATTTTCAGAAACGGCCGCTTCGGGCGGTCGTTTTTCCGTCAGTGGAAAAAGTACTGGCCGTACGGCCGGACCAGAGGAGCCCGGTGCACCGGGCAGGGTTCGGATCCGGTCGACAACCGTCATTTGCGTCCGGCGCGGGACAAGCGTGGTGATGGCCGCCGACGGCCAGGTCACGATGGGCGAAGCTGTTTTCAAGCACAGCGCACGGAAGATCCGGCGGCTCTACCAGGACAAGATTCTGGCGGGGTTTGCGGGATCGACGGCGGATGCATTCTCCCTTTTCAGCCGCTTCGAAAACAAGCTGGAGCAGTACGCAGGGAATCTGGGGCGTGCGGCGGTGGAGCTGGCGAAGGACTGGCGCACGGACAAGATGCTGCGGAGTCTCGAGGCCTTGCTGGTGGTATCGGACCTGAACCAGACGTTTTTGATCGGCGGGTCGGGCGACGTGATCGAGCCGGACGACGGGATTTCGGCGATCGGCAGCGGCGGATCGTATGCGCTGGCGGCGGCACGGGCGCTGATGGAGAACACCGAGCTAAGCGCCCGCGCGATTGCCGAGAAGGCGATGAAGATCGCGGGACAAATCTGCATTTACACCAACGACCGGATCACGATCGAAGAGCTGAACGGGCCGGGGGCTGGGGAAAAGCCGGTCAGCGGCAGCTAAGAGGCGGCCGGCTCAGGGCCGGTCAGCGATGAAGCGGTCAGCGATGGGACGGTCAGCAAAAAGCTGGGAAGCGGGATTGATATGGCGATTTATTTACCTGGGACGGCAGAGGATCAGGAGCTTTCGCTCGAAGAACTGACGCCGCGGGAGATCGTTGGCGAGCTGGACAAGTATGTCGTGGGCCAGAAGGCGGCCAAGCGGGCGGTGGCGATCGCGCTGCGCAATCGCATGCGGCGGCAAAAGCTGACGCCGGATTTGGCCGACGAGATCATGCCCAAGAACATCATCATGATCGGGCCGACGGGCGTGGGCAAAACAGAGATCGCGCGGCGGCTGGCAAAGCTGACGAACTCGCCCTTCCTGAAAATCGAGGCGTCAAAGTTCACCGAAGTTGGGTATGTGGGGCGCGACGTGGATTCGATCGTGCGCGATCTGGTGGAGATCGCCATCGACATGGTGCGCGAGGAGAAGCTCGAAGAGGTCGAGGATCGCGCAGAGATGAACGCGGAGGAGCGGCTCCTGGATGTGCTGCTGCCTCCTCCGGCGCAACCTGCGCCTGCGGCTGGCTCGCCTGGAGCCGCCAATGCGACTGGGTTTTCCGGCCCGACGATCGAGGGCAACACGATCACCTTGCCCCCTCCGCCCGGTGGCGCTGCGGACTCGCACAATCGGACGCGGGAGAAGCTACGGCAACAGTTCCGCGAAGGTAAGCTCGACGACCGCATGGTGGAGATCGACGTGCGCGAGCGGGGCACGCCGTCCTTCGAGATCATCTCCAACCAGGGCGTTGAGGAGATGGACATCAACCTGAAGGACATGCTGCCGAACATCTTTGGGCAGCGCACGCGCAAGCGGAAGATGAAGGTGTCGGACGCGTTCGAGTACCTGGTCCAGGAAGAAGAAGGCCGGCTGATCGACATGGATCAGGTGACGCGGCTGGCGGTGGAACGGGTGGAGAGCTCGGGCATTGTCTTTCTCGACGAGATCGACAAGATTGCCGGGCGCGAGGGCGGGCACGGGCCGGACGTTTCGCGCGAGGGCGTGCAGAGGGACATTCTGCCGATCGTGGAAGGCACGACGGTGAACACGCGCTACGGCATGGTGCGGACGGACTTCATCCTGTTCATCGCGGCGGGCGCTTTCCATGTGTCGAAGCCCAGCGACCTGATTCCGGAGCTGCAGGGGCGTTTCCCGATTCGCGTGGAGCTGCAGTCGCTGACGGTGGAGGACTTCGTCAAGATTCTGACTGAGCCCAAGTCGTCGCTGGTGCGGCAATACACGGCTCTGCTTGAAACCGAGGGGCTGAAGCTGGAGTTCACGCCGGAAGCGATCGAGGAGATGGCGCAGTTCGCGTTCAAGGTGAATGAGGGCACGGAAAACATCGGAGCGCGGCGGCTGCACACGATCATGGAGAAGGTGCTGGACGAGATCAGCTTCCAGGCGCCGGACCTGACGCGCGCCCAGCAGAAGGGCGACGGCCAGAGCACTGTCGTCGAGCTGGCGGCCGTTGGTGAAGGAACGACAGCACCGCTGCCGGTCATCGAGCGCGAGACGGCGAACGGGACGGAGAAGGTGATGGTCATCGACCCGGAGTATGTGCGACAGATGGTGGCGAGCATCGTGAAGAACCAGGATTTGTCGCGATATATCCTCTGACGGCAGCTAAAGTCCGGTCAGCTAAGAAGCGGTCAGCTATGGTCCGGTTAGCGAAGAAGCGGTTGGCGAAAGGCCGCTTTGCGGTCAGGCCGGCGTGATGACCGCGTCTGGCTTCCGTAAAGCGATGGCCATTCCCACGAACCAGATCACTTCGGTCAGCATGACCACGGCCATGCCGTGCACGTCGAGGCGGAGATGTCCGACGAGGATCAGGATTGCGGTCAGCGGAGCGATGACGACGCCATACCAGGCCATCGTGCGCGAGAGCTGGCCGCCACGCAGGCAGCGGGCAGACCAGAGGGCGATGGCCACCGCAGTGGCGACAGAGTAGATGCGCGCCATGGCCTGGTTGATCTGGAAGATCGCCGCGATCACGATCCGGTAGTCGGACTGGCTGGCGCTGTTGTTGAGAACGTCGCGCGCCATCTGCTTCATGATGCCGGGAACGATCCAGCCGCTGACGGAGGCGGCGATCATGATGGCGACCGCGGCAAACCCGAAGGTCACCAGTGCCGAGAACGCCAGGCGATCGGGGGCGGCGAGCGCTCGGGTGAGCCCGCAGGTTCCGAGAAACAGCAGCAGCACGCTGACGAGAGCGAGGCCGTGTGCAATGCCGGAGACGGTCGCCAAACGTTGAACCTGAGCCGGGGTCAGCGGGCCTCCGGCAACGGGATGGATGGCCATCGTGACGATTCCGCCAACGGAACCCAGAATCAGCGCCCAGCCTGCCTTGCGATTGTCGGTCATGGGCGTACTGTAGGAGGAAATCGATCGCAAAGTCATCCCCCACCGCGCGATAACGAACAAGGGAGGGCCCTTTGTCCGGAAAAGCTTCAGGAAACGCCGCGAGTGAGACTGCGCAAATCGCTCGATCCGAATTGGCTGCACCCAAATCCGACGCGCGCGTGCTTCGATCCCGCGACGCGCTGGGCGACGCGATGATCGCACTCATGCAGGAGCAGCCTTTCGAGCGCATTACGGTGCAGCAGGTTCTGGACCGTGCGGGTGTCAGCCGCAGCACCTTCTATTCCCACTACCGCGACAAGGACGATCTGTTCCTTTCCGACGTGGAAGATTTCTTTCAAATGATGGGCCGGCTGCTGACGCGGTACAAAGCGCCGGCCAGGCGTCTGGCTCCGGTGGAGGAATTCTTCGCCCATCTTGCGGATGTTCCGGGAGTGCAGGCGGCAATCGATGCAGCGGGCAAAGGTCCGGATGTCCGCGAACTCGGGATTGGTTGTTTTGCGCGATCGATCGAGGAGCGATTGACCCTGGCCGGCGTTACGTTGCCTGCCGCTGAGCTGCGGGCGACTTCCCATGCACTTGCCGGCTCGTTGTTCTCGCTGATGGACTGGTGGCTCCGCAGCAACAAGCCCATCACGCCGAGGGCCGCCGATGCGCTGTTCCATCGCATGGCGTGGAGCGGTTTGCCATCCGCCGAGCCTGTGCGGTCGTGAGTCTTAGAATTGGAACGATGGCCACGACGGTTCGTTCGTTTTCAAAGATCAATCTCGGGCTGGCGATTGGGCCGACGCGCGCGGATGGTTTTCATGGTCTGACGACTTGCTACCAGACCCTCGCGGCGCATGATCTGGTGACCGTGGAGGCGAAGGCTGGGTCGAAAACGAGCCTTCGGCTCACCAGCAACGATGCCCGCGTTCCGACGGATGATCGCAACACCGCCTGGAAGATGGTGGTGCTGGCACTCGGCGCACTGAAGACGGAGGCAGAAGTTCACGTCCACATTGAGAAGCGGCTGCCGGTGCAGGGTGGGATCGGGGCGGGGTCGGCCAATGCGGTGGCGGCGCTGATTGGCCTGGAGCAGGAGCTGGCGCATGCCGGCGTGGCGGAGCTGCCGGGGTCGGAGCGGCTGCGGATCGCGGCAGAAGTGGGATCGGATGTGCCGCTGTTTCTGATCGGGGGAACGGTGCTGGGCGTTGGGCGCGGCGAGCAGGTCGCACCCCTGCCAAGTATTTCGCCGACCGAGTGCGTGCTGGCGCTGCCCGATGTCGGCGTGTCGACGCCGGCGGCGTACCGGGAGTGGGATGAAATGCAGGCCACAGGGCGCCGATCGCAGGGCGCAGAAACGGCGCAGCAATTGACCGGAAATAACGGCTCCGATAGACTGATAACGTTGAGTCGAGCTCTCGCCTCGGCCTTTGTGCCGAGGCTCTCCGGAGGGTTAACCGCCGGGGTTGGGTCGCACTCCTCCGGTGTCTCCGCTTTGAGCGGGGACCTTGCAGGGAAGGGGAATCCGCTTCTCGCGCTTGTCCGAACCGGGATCGAAAACGACTTCGAAGAGGTCGTCTTCCGGCAATATCCCTCTCTCGGACATATCAAGCGCATTCTGGCGGGCTCCGGCAATCCCGAGGAGGCGGCCGTTTATGCGGCGCTCTCCGGCTCCGGATCGGCCCTGTTCGGGCTTTACGGAACGGCGGACGCGGCGGCAGCGGCGGAGTCTCGGCTAAAGGAAGCGGGTATTCGATCGCTGCGAACGTTGACGTTGGCGCGGGACGAATACTGGCGGACGATGGTGGTGCACGTTTAGCGAAAAGCCGGTCGGCTAAGAACCGGTTAGCTAAAAAGCGGTTAGCAGGGGACGTTTAGCAAGGAACTTTTAGCGAAAGACGTTCAGCGGCAGGGAGACGGCAGATTTCACCAACAGCAATTCGCTAAACGCATTTGGCTAACAGCATTTGGCTAAGTGCATTTTGCTGAACACGAATACTGGGCGATCGACTAATGGTAGGTCAAGTGCCTTTGGAGCACTTTGTCCAGGTTCGAATCCTGGTCGCCCAGCCAAAATTTTGTAACGGCCCGGCAGA
>DASZYN010000637.1:0-7545 GCA_035545435.1 Acidobacteriaceae bacterium
ATCCAGCGTGACATCTTCCGTTTCGTGGGCAAGCATGCGTGGGTGGTGAAGCGAAATATGGATTCGCTGCTGACCGGCAACGACCTTCTCGACGGCAAATTAGGAGCCCTTAAGATGCCGATGCTGATCGTTTGGGGAAAAGAGGATCACCTCATCCCTGTGGCGGTTGGTGAGGCCATGCACAAAGCAATCCCGCAGTCGGAATTTGTGGTCGTCGACGGCTGCGGCCACCTGGCCCCGGGGCGCTGCGCGGCGCAGATTGGCCCGGTGTTCCGGGGTTTTCTGGATGAGCGTTCCCCGATCCCAGGCCAGCGGGCGGAGATCCTCAGGAAGCGTTAGTGCGCCGGTTGTATCGGCTGCACCTGCTGCTGTAATTCATCGCAGAACGCCCGGTACCTGCGCACGTAGCGAAAATCGGCGAACAGCGCCCCGGCGGCGATCAGCAGAAAGACCAGGAGAATCCATCGGGTGCGCTTGTCGGGAAACCGCCCCATTTGTCGGAAGCAGATTGAAATAATGAACGCCGCCAGCGTCGCCAGCACCGTGAGCGGTGCAAGCGAATCGCAATGCACCGCCGTCTCCTGAATAAACCATGCCGAGGAAACCGCCGTGATGATCGCGATTCCGCCCGTAATGTAGATGCGCGACCGCTTCGGCGGCTGTCTCTGCGCCCTGAGCTCTGCGCCCTGCGCCCTGTTCTTCAGAATCCACCCTTCCCGATATCCATGCTGGCCGGCACCGGGTTCCGCTCGTCGATGTAGGACTCGATCGTCTTCTCGAGGATTCCTTTGGCGGCCAGAATGAATTCGATGGCATCGCGCGCGGCGCCATGTCCCCCCTCATGCGGCGTCACCCAGTGTGCCTCGACTTTCACGTTGTCGCGCGCATTCGCCACCGCCACCGCAAAGCCGCATTCGCGCATCACCGGCAGATCGATCACGTCGTCGCCTACGTAGGCGATCTCCTCGAGGCCGATCTGCTCCTTTTCCATCATTTCGCGCACGGCCTTCATCTTGTACGACTGGCCCATGTAGACGTACTCAAGGCGCAGGTCACGCGCGCGCAGCGCCACGGTTTCGGAGATGCGCTTGGTGATGATGGCGCACTTCAATCCCGCGAGCTTGGCCAGAGAGATGCCTGTCCCATCGTGCGCGTTGAAACCTTTCGCCTCGACCATACTCTGCGAGGAGATCGCGTACCCGCCCTTGCTCTCCATCTGGGCGGCGTGATCCGCCGTCGTTGTACTCGGTGCCGGGGCCGGGAAGAGCCAGATGCCGCCGTCGGTCAGCACCCCATCCACGTCGAAGATGATCAGCTTGATGCGGCGCGCTCGTTCTTCGGCGCCGTGCGCAGAGGACATCGTCATACCCGCATTGTAACGAGTGCCTGCCAATGTACCGGATCCGCGCACACGGTGAGCTATATCACCGGTTCAGCACCAGTTGCGGGATAAAATCAAGGGATGCGTTGTTTCCCGCTGCCGGGAGTATGCCGGGCATGATGCGCCTTTGGCGTTTGCTGTACTACGCTCGCCGCTACATGCTTCAGGCTCTTTCCGCTGTGATTTTGGCAGCTGGCGTCGGCCTGCTCGACGCATTCCGCGTTCTGCTCATCGGACCGATCTTCGACAACGTCCTCCATCCAGGCGCTGCCAGCCGCGCGAACAAAACCCAGCTGTTGGGTTCCATCGGCGAGCGCTGGCACATCAGCATTACGCCGCAAATCCTGGTGCCCTCGTTTCTGCACATCAAAAACGACTGGGCTGTGATCGCCTTCGCGTTTGTTGCTGCGACTCTGCTGAAGGGTATCTGCGACTACGCCGGCACCTACCTGGCGAACTACGCCGGCTTCGGCATGATCACCGATATGCGCGATGACCTTTACGAGTCAATCCTGCGCCGCTCGGTTTCCTTCTTTCAGAAGCACACGACCGGCACTCTGCTGTCGGCGCTGATCAACGACATTGAGCGCGTTCAGTACGCGACCGCGACCATCCTGTCGGACTTTCTGCAGCAGGCCTGCACTCTCGCCTGCATGGTGGTCATCGTCATTGCCCTCGGCGGCCGTCTGGCCTGGGTGCTGCCGGCCTTTGGCGCCATCGCTGCCTGGTCGATCTTCCGCATCGGGCGTGACGTGCGCCGCACTACGCGTCGCGGCCAGGACAAACTCGCCGACATCCAGAACATCCTGCACGAGACCATCACCGGCAATCGCATCGTGAAGGCCTTCAACATGGAGCTCTGGGAACTGCTGCGTTTCCGCCAGGCGGCGAAGCGGCTGCTCCGGGCTAATCTGCGGTCGGTGCGTGCCCAGGCCATCACCTCGCCTTTGATGGATTTCATTGGAGCCGTCGCGATTGCGGCCCTGCTTTGGGTCGGGCGCAACGAAATCGGCCACGGCGCGATGGCGGAAGGCACCTTCTTCGCTTTCATCGTGGCCCTGTTCAAGATGTACGACCCGATCCGCCGTTTTGGCACTTACTACAACAATTTCCAGCAGGCCGTGGGCGCCTCGGCCGCAATCTTCGACTTCATGGACGACCAGGACGAAGTGCGGGAAGCGAAACATCCCACCGTCCTCAAGGGCTTCAAAGACAGCATCGCGCTGGAAAATGTCAGCTTCCACTACCGGGAAGAGGATCGCGAAGGTCCCCCAGTGGTCCTGAGTGACATCAACCTCACCATCAATCGGGGTGAAGTGGTCGCAGTGGTTGGGCCGAGCGGAGCAGGGAAGTCAACGCTGGTGAATCTCATTCCGCGTTTCTTCGATGTCACAGATGGACGCATCCTCGTCGATGGCATCGACGTGCGCCAGGCCAGTCTTGCTTCGCTGCGCGCGCAGATCGGCAAGGTCACCCAGGAAACGATCCTCTTCAACGATACGGTGCGCAACAACATCGCCTATGGCCAGCCCGGTGTCCCTTTCAACCGTGTTGAGGACGCGGCCAAAGCGGCGCTCGCCCACGACTTCATCGAGCGCATGCCCGACGGTTACGACACGGTGATTGGCGAGAAGGGTTTCCGCCTCTCCGGCGGTGAGCGTCAGCGTCTTGCTATCGCGCGCGCCATTTTGAAAAATGCGCCCATCCTGATTCTCGACGAAGCCACTTCCGCACTTGATGCCGAGAGCGAATCGCTGGTGCAGGCTGCGCTGGCCAATCTCATGACCGGCCGCACTGTCATCGTGATCGCGCATCGTCTTTCAACGGTCAGGCGTGCCAACCGCATCGTCGTGCTCGAGCATGGGCAGATCACCGCAATCGGTTCCCACGAGGAGCTCCTGCACACCTCGCCCATTTACCAGAAGCTCTATCGCCTCCAGTTCATGGACATCGGCGAAAGCAATGGGAATGGGAACGGGAATCATATTGGCGGCAACGAGCCCGAGGCCGCAGATCCAGGAGCCACCGTCGAATCTGCGATTCCCGTAGCCAAAGCCGCGGAACCGGCGTTCACAGGTAAGATCAAGCGATGAGCCCGGTGAAGCCTCCCACAAAAACCGACAAGCCGGCCGCGCCATCGGCGAAGGTATCGGTGGAGTCCGAGAAGCAAGCGGTGTATTCGATGACTGGCTTCGCGCGCGTTGCGGGCCGCGTTTCCGAGACGCTGGGTTTCTCTCTCAGTCTGAAAAGCGTGAACCATCGCTTTCTCGACCTGCACATGCGTCTGCCCAACGGGGCCGAAGGCGTCGAGATGAACCTGCGGCGGGTTCTCAAGGAGAAACTGCGCCGCGGCCACGTTGAAGTCACGCTGAGTCTTGAGCGCAGCCAGAAGGCCGAAGCTGGTTACGATCACGCGCTCGTGGCCGCGTACATCGAGGCATTCCGCGCCGCTGCCACCGAGCACAGGTTAACCGCCGAACCGGATCTGAATTCCGTCTTCCGTCTTCCCGGGGTTCTGCTTGCGGAGTCGCGCAGCAGTGAAGAAGAGATGAAAGCGCTGGAGGAAGCCGTTCGGCACGAGACGGACGGTCTGATTGCGGCGCTCCAGGCGATGCGCGCCCAGGAAGGCGCCGTGCTCGCGAATGAGCTGCGCTCCGGGATGAAGAGGCTGCGGGTGCTGGTAGATGAAGCGGCCACCCTCCGCGAGAAGGTCCAGCAGGCCTATTTTGAACGCCTCAACCAGCGCATGAAGGCGATGCTTGACGGTGGCTTCGACAAGGACCGCATCCTCCAGGAAGCCGCACTGATCGCTGAGCGCAGCGATGTAGAAGAAGAAGTGACCCGGCTGCGCACCCACATCGACCATTTCATCGGTCTGCTCGATCAGGGCGGCGAAGTCGGCAAGAAGCTCGATTTTCTGCTGCAGGAGATGAACCGAGAGGCGAATACGCTGTTGTCGAAGACCAGTGGTGTCGCCGGCAACGGAACGCGCATCACCGAAGCCGGCCTGGGAATGAAGTCGGAAATTGAAAAAGCGCGCGAGCAGGTGCAGAACCTGGAGTAGGGAAGCGAGGCGAACACAAAAGCGTGTCGGGAATCCTGTTCATCATTTCGGCGCCGTCGGGGTCGGGCAAGTCGACGCTCGTGAATCAGCTGCGTTCGCTGGTCAGTGGACTCGAATTCTCGGTTTCCTGGACGACGCGGGGGCCGCGCGGCTCCGAAGTCGATTCGCGCGAGTATCACTTTACGACCCGGGAGCACTTCGAGGAGATGATCCGCAACGGCGAATTTCTCGAGCATGCGCAGGTCTTCGGGAATTATTACGGCACAGCAAAATCCACGCTGAAGGAAGCGTTCGCTCAGGGCAAGGATCTGCTGCTTGATATCGACGTCCAGGGCGCGGCGCAGGTCCGTACAAAATGTCCGGACGCGGTGTCGATCTTTCTGATGCCGCCCTCGCCGGAAGTGCTCGCCACACGGCTGCGCAACCGCTCCCGAGCCGAAGGCGCTGTTCAGGAAGAGATCATCGAGCGCCGACTCGGCCGTGCCCTCGTTGAGATTGAGAATTACCGCGAATATGGCTATATTCTCGTCAACGACGTCCTGGATCGAGCCGTTGAGGAGATGGTTGCCATCGTCGCTGCTGAGCGCGTCCGGCGAAGCGGGGATACCAGTCTCTCTGCAACGGACTCGAATCGCGTGCTTGCATTGGCCGAAAGTTGCCGCCAGGCAAATTCTCAATCGCGCATCAGGACTGTATTACGCGCCTTCGGCGTACAGGAGCCCGGCACAAACGGCCAGGGCCATGCTTAGAGTTCTGGAGGTAGGACGATGAGTATCGAGAAAGAATACGACAGCAATTTCCGCTACGTGCTGGTGGCCGCCCGTCGCGCACGCCAGCTCCAGAACGGTGCCGAACCGATGGTGCCCAGCCGGTCGCGCAAGGCCTGCCGTGTCGCCCAGGAAGAGATTGCTGCCGGCAAGATCACCTACGTTAAGGCTCAGGACGCACCCACGCTGCGTCCCGAAGTCGACGGTGCCGACATTCCGAAATTTGCTTCGTAGCTGCAACCTGTACAGGCGGAGAGTGGGCCCGGTTATCCTCTGTACCCCGCCCCTTCTACCCTGTACCCTGTACTCATGAAGGTCACGGTTGGCGTCACCGGTGGCATCGCCGCATATAAATCGGCGGAGCTGGTTCGCGATCTGCAAAAGCATGCCCTCGACGTTCACGTCGTGATGACCGCGGCCGCGCAACAGTTCATCGCGCCGCTCACCTTCGCCGCTCTTACCGGGCATAAGGTCATCACGGGCCTCTGGGCTCCAGTGGGTTCCGACGCGGGCGATGCCACCTCCGCCATCGAACACATCGATGCTGCACAATCCACCGACGCGCTCGTCGTCGCGCCAGCCACCGCCGACATCCTGGCGAAATTCGCGCATGGCATCGCCGACGACTTCCTTACCACGATGTACCTCGCCACCACAGCGCCCGTAATCGTCGCTCCGGCGATGAACGTGAACATGTGGAACCATCCCGCGACCCAGGCGAATCTCGAGGTTCTCGCCAGCCGTCATGTGCGCATCGTCGCCCCGGAGAGCGGATATCTCGCCTGCGGCATGGTGGGCTCCGGGCGGCTTGCTGAGAACAGCGCCATCGTCGACGCGGTGCTGAGCGTGTTGCTTCATCGCAACGACCTCGCCGGCGAAACCGTTCTGATCACTGCCGGGGGCACGCGCGAGGCTCTTGACCCGGTCCGTTTTCTGGGCAACCGTTCGAGCGGCAAGATGGGTTACGCCATGGCGGAAGCCGCGCAGCGACGCGGCGCGCGGGTGATCCTGGTTTCGGCGCCAACCGCCTTGCGACCGCCCGCGAATGTCGAAGTCGTTCCGGTTGTGACCACGCAGCAGATGCGCGATGCGGTGCTTGGCCGCCTCGACCAGGCGACCATCGTCATCAAAGCCGCGGCGGTCGCCGATTATCGCCCCCGCGCTCAGGCCGATCAGAAGTTGCGCCGCAAAGGCCCGCTGACGCTGGAACTGGAGCCGACTGAAGATATCCTTGCCGCGGTTGTCGCGCAGCGGCGCCCCGGTATGCTGGTGGTGGGTTTCGCCGCAGAGACCGAAGACGTGCTGTCGCACGGGCGCGATAAGCTGCTGCGCAAAGGCGCCGATGCCATTGTGCTGAACGATGTCTCCCGCGAAGGACTTGGCTTCGATTCGGACCGCAATGCCGTCACCTTCCTCACTCTTGATCGCGCCATCGAATTGCCGGAACTGACCAAGCGCGAGCTTGCCGATCAGATTCTCGATGAGATCCTAACCCTGCGCAGCCCACGCAAGGAGGTCCTCTCGGAGTCGGACTCCGACCTTCCCCTGAGTCTCGGAGAACAGGCTTGACTGCACGGTTTCCCGCGGAAACGGAAGAGGTCCTTCGCTCCCGCATTGCATATTTTCGCGACCTGGGGGTCTTCGACTTCTACCGCCGCGAGGTCTCCGCGGCCGATAATCTGTCAAAACACATAGATACTCTTACAGAGATCGCCGATTCCGCTGCAATTGCGACCGCTGTTGGTACAGAACCTGGTGCGGTCATGTCCGCCGTATTCCGTTCCGACGAAGATCTGGAGACCGCCGAAGAAATGCCCGCTGCGCGAGTCCGCCCGCAACCTCTTTCCGTCCTCACCCAGTCCACACCACCCGTCGCCCCCGAAGATCGAGCCGCCGCTCTTCAGGCGATTCGCGAAGACATTGGCAACTGCACGCGTTGCGCCCTCCACAAGGGGCGGCACACAATTGTCTTCGGCGATGGCGATCCCAACGCGCGCCTCATGTTTGTAGGTGAAGGCCCAGGCGCCGACGAAGACGCGCAGGGCCTCCCCTTCGTGGGCCGGGCCGGACAGCTGCTGAACAACATGATCGGGGCTATGGGGCTCCGCCGCGACCAGGTTTACATCGCGAACATCGTCAAATGCCGTCCGCCGCAGAACCGCGTCCCGGAACCCGTCGAGGCCAACACCTGTGCGCCGTTCCTGTTCCGTCAGATCGACGCAATCCGCCCCGAAGTGATCGTCGCGCTCGGTGCAACCGCAGCGACGTACCTGCTCGGTGGCAAGAGCCCTCTCGCCGCATTACGCGGGCGCATCCACCACGCGCGCGACTCG
>DASZYN010000638.1:0-9820 GCA_035545435.1 Acidobacteriaceae bacterium
CTTCGGCTTCTCCACCACCGGCTCCGGCTGCGGCTCCCGCGTCGCGTCGTAATACAACAATCGTCCGCACGACTCGCACGTCAGAATTTCTCCGGCGCGGATCTGGTTCCACATCTGCGGACGAATCCCCATCTGGCATCCTGTGCACCGCTGCCCCTGCGCGTAAGCAATTCCGGTTCCGCGCGACGAGGTCGAAACGCGATCGTAGGTCCGCAGCAGCTCTTCTGAAACCAGCGCCCGCTCCTCGGCACGCCGCCGCGTCAGCTCCTCGAGTTTCTTCTGCTGCTCCGCAGACTCGGCCCGCGCATCTTCCTTCTCGATCTCGACCGCGCGCGTCGAGTCCTTCAGATCGCTCTCGGCAGCTTTCCTCTTCTGCTCCAGCTGCTCCGAGCGCTCCATGCTCTCGATCTCGCTGTCTTCGATCTTCTTGATCTCCGCTTCCGCGAACTCGATCTCGTGCTGGAACGCCCGATACTCCTCGTTCGTCTTCACGCTGGACATTTGCCCGCGCAGCTTCACGATCTTCTGCTGCTGGTCTTTGAGGTCGCTTTCGGAGCGTCGCCGCAGCGCCTCTTCATCCTTGATCGCCTTCTGGGCCTGTTCCAGCGCCGCCTTCTCGCCCTGGAGCTTCGTTTCAAGTGCAGCCAGCCGCCTGGGCAGAGCCGCAATCGCCGCCCGCAGCGTCGCCGTCTCCCCATCAATGGTCTGCAGACGCATCAGCGCTTCAAGTTCAGTTTTCATCTCGGAATCTGCAGGATATCATCCGTTCCCGATTGTTTCCGGTGACCGTCACCGCGGCATCACCGCAGGCTGTCCCCATTTGCGCGCAAAGTCAAATAACGCCTTGTCAAACGTCACCAGTTTGGCGTCCGATCCAGCGGCGAACGCCAACAACCAGCAGTCACCGACCCATTTCGAGGCAGACTTGCTGGCAAGCGGCTCCAGAACCTCGCGAAATTCCGTGTCGATATTTCGTGGTTCCTGATAGAACTCCACCTGCGGGTGCTTCAGCAAGGCATCGTATACAGTCCACGCCTCGCGTACGGTCAGCACTCTCTCTCCCATCATTGCGGAATTCGTCAGCAAACGCAGCAGGCCAATCTGGGTGTAGCGCGAAAAAATCAGGCGCGAATCCCCCGGCATCGAACGCTGCCACCGCGAGGCCGCGGTGTTATGAACATGTCCTTCTACTGAAAGTGCCAGCCACACATTGAGATCAGGAAAAAATAAGGTCATGCGGATTCTCATCCGTTGGGAATCGTGGTCCCAGCTTGCCTTTGCCGCGTACCAACGGCTCGATTGCCATTCGGCCTTTTCTCTTTTTCGTGTAGGTCTGCTCCAGAGCGTGCACGATCAGCGAACGGATCGAGACGCCCGTGCTCGCAGCCCGGTGCCGCAGCTGCTCATGGAGAGGCTCCGGAATATCGACAGTGGTTCGAACTGCCATGACATAATTATGTCACATGTTTTCAGCCCTCATCAATGGCTTGAACCCGAATCCCGACGCACTGCTGCGAGCGATTTCCGCGCACATTAGCGATGACATGCTTGAAGAAATCGCGCGTGCCGACTACGACGAGGAGGTCGAGGGCCATTTCGCTGCTTTGCTTCCAATCCGCAATGAAGCCCGTTTCATTGTGCCGATGCAGTGGTGTCCTGGTGAAGTGCTGGAGCTGATCCGTTATTCACAGCCGGATAGGCCAGACTGGAAACCCGGTAGTCCAAAGATTCGTGGACATTGGATGCGGGCCTTTGCAAGCGCCGCATTGTTGCGTGCTCAGTTTCCGCCCTGGAATTATCGCGGTGATGCTGCCGAACCAAGCCTGACCCTGATTCAGCTTATCCACAGCCTTCGCGCTCTCCCGGTTGATTTCAACATCGAGGCATCGCGGTTCGTCGCCTACCTCATGCAGCAATCTAATCTTGAGGGCGACGACGAAGAAGTCCTCTATTATGCGATAAGCCTGATCTGGTTCGCACTTCACCTTGACGAGCCACCGACAGATGAATCGTTAATTGAACTGTGCGAATGGCTCGTCTTACGCGAGGCGCAGCTTGCCGAATCCTTGCCCGGAGGATTTGATCGGTGGCTGCTCGGCATTCGAGGCGCTTATCCACCGCCTTCACCCTGGGAACGCTTTGGCCCAATCCTCGCAGAACTCGATATCACCGCCCACTCGATTCAGTTGCAGGATTGGGTTCGACCAATAGGTTCGCAATTGGACGAAGGCTGACTTGGCGCTAACGAAAAGTTAAAACTGCTTCAGATCCTTTGCTTGCCGACGACCACCCCACTTTTCCTGCATCCACCTGCTACTCTGAATCCTCCAACATCCATCCATGCCCCAGGATCCCGACGCCAACTGGAAGCCCAAACATAATCCCTGGGCCGTCGCGCTCACCGTCACCCTGGCCACCTTCATGGAGGTCCTCGACACCTCCATCGCCAACGTCGCCATCCCTCACATCGCCGGCGGCCTCGGCGCCTCTCAGGACGAAGCCACCTGGGTCCTGACCTCCTACCTCGTCTCCAACGCCGTCATCCTCCCCGCCAGCGCCTACCTCGTCGGCTTCCTCGGCCGCAAGCGCTTCTACATGATCTGCGTCGCGCTGTTCGGACTCAGCTCCATGCTGTGTGGCCTGGCCCCCTCGCTTCCCCTGCTCATCTTCTTCCGCGTTTTGCAGGGAGCCGGCGGCGGCGGCCTTCAGCCCAGTGAGCAGTCCATCCTTGCCGATACCTTCCCGCCCCATAAACGCGGCCAGGCCTTCGCCGTCTACGGCATGGCCGTCGTCCTTGCCCCCGCCATCGGCCCTACGCTCGGCGGCTGGATCACTGACAACTACACCTGGCGCTGGATCTTCTTCATCAACGTCCCCATCGCCATCTTCTCCCTCATCCTCACCTCACGCATCGTCGAAGACCCGCCCCACATCAAGAGGGAAGTCGCCGCCCAGCGCAAACGCGGCCTCAATCTCGACTACATGGGCTTCGGGCTGCTCGCCCTCGGATTCGGCTCCCTCCAGTTTGTCCTCGACAAGGGCCAGGAGAACGACTGGTTCGGCTCTCACGTCATTACCACCTTCTTCTTCCTGTGCGCCGCCGCCCTGGTCACGCTCATCTTCTGGGAGATCCGACAGATTCGGCGCGGTCAGCGCCCCATCCTCGACCTCACCATGTTTCGCAATCGCAACTTCTCAGTCTCCGCGATGCTCATGTTCGTCCTCGGTTTTGCGCTCTTCGGCACTACGGTCCTCATCCCGCTGTTCGTCCAGCAGATGATGGGCTACACCGCCGAGCAGGCCGGCCTTGTCATCTCCCCAGGCGGCATCGCCATCCTCTTCCTCATGCCGCTGGTAGGGTTCCTTGTCGGCCGCGTGGACAATCGCTATCTCATCGCCATCGGGTTCGCCACCCTCTCCGCCGCCTTGTATGCGCTGCGCACCATCGACGCCCAGGCCAGCTACTCCTACGTCGCCTGGATGCGCATTTTCCAGGCCTCCGGCCTTGCCTTCCTCTTCGTCCCCATCAACACGCTCTCTTACACCGACGTTCCGCGGGAGAAGAACAACGACGTCTCCGGCCTGATGAATCTCGCCCGCAACATCGGCGGCAGCTGTGGCACCTCCTTTTTCGTTACCATCCTGGCCCGCCGCAGCCAGTTCCATCAGAATCGCCTCGGCGACTCCTTCACCGGTGCCAGCATCCAGCTCCGCCAGTCCATTGCCGGTATCGCCAGCTATCTCCAGCACCGCGGCCTCACCGCCTCACCTGGTCAGGCTCGCGCCCTCGCCCAGGGCAGCATCTATCAGCAACTGATCCGCCAAAGCACCCAGCTTGCCTACCTCGACGTCATCGCCATCCTCTCCATCGCCACCGTTTGCATGATCCCTCTTATCTTCCTCATGAAGAAGCGCCACCCCGGCGCCCCCGCCGCGGCCCACTGATTCGCGCCGCGTTGCCACTCCAAAGGTTTAGAATTCTCCTTCACGAATCGATCCGGCGCCGCCCACCGCCGCCTCTGGAGACCCGTTTGCTCTGTAAGATTCGCCCCGCCTTCCTGATTCTTTGCCTGCTCGGTCTCTCGTTCGCTGCCCAGTCCCCCTCTCTGCGCGCTCAAGCCGACAACCCATGGACCATCCAGGAAATCTTTGGCCACCCCGGCTCGCTCGCCGGCGATCCTCCCGAAGCCATTTCCTGGTCCCCCGACGGCAAATCGGCCACCTGGATCGATCCTGCGACGGGCGACCTGGTTGAGATTGAGGCGCCCGACCCCAAACCTAAAAAGCTCCTGGCCTACAACAAAATTGCCGCGCTCCTCAACGCCTCCATTCCCGAGCGCGATCGCGACCACCGCGCCCGCTACGACCAGCCCGACTACATCTGGGCTCCGGACTCCGAACACCTTCTCTTCGACACCAACGGCTCCCTCTGGCTCTTCACCCTCAAAACCGGTACCGGCGTCCAGATCGGCAACTCCGGCTCAATGTCCGGTGACGATCCCAAATTCTCGCCCAGCGGTCAGCTCCTCTCCTACGTGCGTGACGGCAATCTCTACGTTCAGCGCGTCGATGGCTCCGAACAGACCATCCCTCTTACCAACTCGAGCGACAACACCATCCTCAACGGCGCCGCCGACTGGGTCTACCTCGAAGAGCTCGATGTCCGCAGCAACTACTTTTGGTCACCCGATTCCCGCGAGATCGCCTATCTCCAGATGAACGAGGCCGCCGTCCCGCAGTACCCGCTGGTCGACTGGATTCCCGTCCACGCCAACGTCGAATGGCAGCGCTACCCGCAGCCTGGCGACCCCAATCCTGCCGTGCGGCTCGGCATTGTCAGCGCCAGCGGCGGCGCAACACGGTGGCTCAAAGTTCCCTTTGACTCCGGCAACGACTACATCCCCCGCTTCGGTTGGGTTAGTCCTCGCATCGTCTGGGTTGAGACCCTTTCCCGCAACCATCAGCACCTTGACCTCTGGTTTGTCGACGTCCGCACCGGGGAGTTTCGCCGCGTCCTCCAGCAATCGGATCCGAAGTATCTCACCATGACCTACGACGTGAAATTTGTCGGCGATCATACCTTCTTCATCCTCAGCTGGCGCGACGGCCACACCCACATCTATCGCTATACCTTCGATCCCGGCAACCCGCTCTCCACGCTCGCGCAGCTCGCCAATCAGGTCGAGAGCGGCGACTACGAAGTGGCCGCGATCAAGGCCGTTGACGAGACGAACCAGACCCTGTGGTATCTCTCCAGCCAGGGCGACCCGCGCCAGCAGCAAATCTGGGCCGTCCAGTTCGACGGCGGCAATCGTCGCCAGATTTCCCAGGAGCCCGGCTTCCACGATCCTGTTTTCTCACCGCACGGCGGCTCCTTCATCGACACGTATTCCAGCCTGCTGCAACCGCCCACGGTGGCTGCGTGCTTTATGGCGTCGGCGCCTGCGTCGGTCAATTGCACGCCCTTCTGGCGCTCCAAACCGATTCAGGACCACGACATTCTTCCGCCCCAGCAGCTTCAGCTCAAGGCCTCGGACAAAACCACCACCCTCTATGGCACCATCCTTCTGCCTCCCGGAGACTCCGCCCCGCAAAGCGTTCCTCTGATCGTGAATCCCTATGGAGGCCCAGGCGTGGGCGCTGCGCGCGATCGTTGGGGCGGCAAGCATTTCCTCTTCGACCAGCTGCTTGCCGAACACGGTTTCGCCGTTCTCCACGTCGATAACCGCGGCATGGCTGGCCGCGGCCGCGAATTCGAGCAGGTCGCATACCACAACTTCGGCCCGCCGCAGTTCGCCGACCAGATGGCCTCCATCGATGAGGTCCTCCGCCAGTTCCCGCAGATCAATCCGCACCGGCTCGGCTGGTGGGGGTGGAGCTGGGGCGGTAGTTTCACCCTCTTCGCGCTGTCCCACAGTAATAGTTTTCTCGCCGGTGTTGCCGGCGCTCCCGTTACCGACTGGCGCGACTACGACTCCATCTACACCGAACGCTATCTCGGCCTGCCCTCGGAGGACGCTCAGAACTATCACGACGACTCCGACGTCAACTCCGCCGCCGACCTCAAAGGACACATCCTCATCCTGCACGGCACAGGCGACGACAATGTCCACATCGAAAACGACACGCAATATATTCAGAAGCTCATCGAAGCCGGCATTCCGTACGACTACAACATCTTTCCGCGCAAGACACACTCCGTCTCCGGTGTCGATGATCAGACGGAACTGTATGCGAAGATCCTCGACCACTTCGAGCGCTATCTGATGCAGCCCAGGCCGGCGGAAGCGCAGCCCGGGGAAAACAAACCCGCGGATACCAAAACGCCTGAAGCTAAACCCGGTGAGCGCGCGCGAACGGAGCAGCGCGCCAGACGTTGAGCAGTCCGACAACCACAATCCAGGCCAGCCACAGGCCAAAAATCGCCAAAACCAAAACCGGCGCCAGGCCAGGTTCACCCCACAGCAAGAAGCTCAAACTTCTGTCGAACAAAGATCAACAGAAATCGCACCGGATCCCAACCCGAAGTACCGTTCCGCTCCCTTTTGGGAATCGCCCTCGACTAGGGCTTCGACCGGGTGATCTGGTACCTCTCGCGAAGCGGTGTCGCGTCAGCGGCACGACGGTAGAAGCCCCGGCCTTCAGGCCGGGGAAAAAGGATCCGCGGGTTCGCAGCCTTTAGGCCCGGAACGTACTCAATCACGCGGTCATGGTACTAGCTGAGCGCTTGCCCCGGTTCAGTGTGAATGACGCCGATCCCTGACCCTGCCAGTTCCCTTTCCAGCTCGGCCGGCCTTCCCACCAGCGGCGGGAACGTTCCCCAGTGAATCGGCAGGATCGTTTTCGCGCCCAAATATTTCGCGGCAACAGCGGCCAGTCGCGGCCCCATGGTGTAGTGATCGCCGATCGGCAACATGGCCAGATCCGGGTGGTACAGCTCGCCGATCAGTTTCATGTCAGAAAAGACCGTCGTGTCGCCTGCGTGATACAGCGTGGGACCGTTGTCGATCGCAATCACGAACCCGGCCGGCTCGCCCCCGTAGACCGTCTTATCGCCGTCTGTTATTCCGGACGAGTGGCGCGCCTCGGTGAGGCTGACCGTGACATCGGCGTGGCGATGCGATCCGCCAACATTCATCCCGATACCCTGGTCATCTTTCAGCCCTTTGGAATGAAGCCATCCGATGACTTCAACCATCCCGATCGTCGCCGGTCCGTGCTCTTTCGCCACAGGAATCGCATCGGCAATGTGGTCCATGTGGCCGTGCGTCACAAGGAGGAGGTCGATCTTCTTCGGTAGTTTGTAGCCCTTTGGATATTTGGGATTGTGCTCGATGAACGGGTCGATGAGGATGGTGGTCCCCTTCGGCGTCGTGATGAGAACGGTGGCGTGTCCAAGCCACGTGATGGATGTGCCTTTCAGATCGGCCATGGGGGTTGAAGTCCTCCGCGCAATATCCTCGCACTTTCTTATGTCTGATGCATGAGCGCCATGCGGCGACACGCGCGAATGCCTCTGGCAGGAACTAGACGTGGATCGCAATCAGAAATAGCGTCATCGCCCCAGTCAGGGCGATAACCCGGATGCGATGCATCGAGTCCCATTTTTTGTGCTCGCGGAGATCGTCCCCGCTCGCAGTGTCCGGCGAAAGGCGCATCATCCGGTTGTTGATGGGCACCAGGAACAGCAGGGTAAGAACGATGATCGCAGCCCACAGTCCGGCCGCGGAAATCAGCAGCGGAAGCTGCGGGCCGTGACGGAAGATGATCGCTTCCGCGACCAGCAGCAGCAGCCCCAGGCAATACCAAAAAGGCATGGCGAACCCCAGTTTCGCCGCGAAAAGACGAATGATCCCAACCCGCGTGCGGTTGTCGAGCTTCTCGAGCACGGGATTAATAAAGGCCGAAACGGCAAATTCCGTTCCGATCATCAGGCCGATGCAAAGAGTGGTTGCGATCCCGAGAAAAGAGGTCATGTTCAGCTCCTTTGCATGAGACGCAGCGCCGGCTTACACTGACTCATATGTTCGTACTGACAAAGGTGTCAGTAGGGAGAAGAATGCCGGTCTCAAAGAAGGAAATTAGTCCGTGTCCCATCGATGCCATGCTGTCGGTCATCGACGGGCGCTGGAAAGGCACCATCCTGTGGCGGCTTTCCAATGGCCCCATGCGGACCAGCGAGCTCCGGCGCAGCATTCCTGAGATGACCGAGCGCATGCTCATCCGCCATCTCCAGGAACTGGTGCGCGATGGAATCGTGCTCAGGAAACAGGAGAGCAGCGTGCCGCCGTGCGTGCGCTACTCCATTTCAAAGTACGGCTGGACCCTCGTGCCGGTGCTGGAAGTGATCTGCGCATGGGGACGGAACCATCTGCGCCGAGCTTGCGCGGCCGGACGAACAGCTGAGAATTAACGAGCGCCGGTTGGCAGCAGCAGATCCGGCAATGTGCCCGCCCACGCGTGGATCGAGTTCCAGTCGCGCGCGTCGCTCGCCGGAACGTTGCGCAGCACCGGAATATTCCTGAAGAAAAAGCCGAGTTTTTCCGGGCTGAATCGTCCGCCCACCACCTGTCGCGCCACCGGCGCGAACCACGGGAATTTCGCCAGTTCCTTATTCATTTGGCGCTCGGCCTCGGCAAATTCCTTCGCCGTCGCATGGATCGGCCCCAGCACGAACACGCCCACCGGTCGGCGCATCAATTCGTCACGGTGAGACTTCAGGAAGCGGCGAGCCTCTTTGTGCATGCGTGCCATGTAGAGCGCGAACCCAAGGACCACCGCGTCATAGCGTTCGAGGCTGGTGACTTCTGCGATGGGCTGCGCCTTCACGATGAGCCCCTGCCTCAGAAGATCGTCGGCGACTGCATGGGCGACCTCTTCCGTGGATCCATAACGCGTGGCCCAGGTAACGAGCACGGTGGTCGGCATGGGAACCTCCGGCGAGCGGCGAAGCTGCGCGAGGAAACCATCAGCATGCACACCGCTCGACGGCGGAAGCATGGCACCGGTGCCGGCGGTTGTCAGTGAGGCGGGTCACACAAGAATCAAGGAAGCTGCGACAGCTACTCGATGCCCGCGGCGTGCAGGTACTGGGTGTACTGCCGGTCCGAACCGAGGATGTGATCGAACAGCCAGTCCTTGAGATAGTTCACCACTTCGAGCGACAAGCCGGAGAAATCGCCTGCGTCGTACCGGCGCTGCCATTCCGACAGCCACCCGACCATCTCCGCGTGCTGTCGCCGGTCCAGTTTGCCATCGGGATACGGCGTCCGGCTAAAAAGCGCCTCCTCATGCTGAAAATGGTGCTCCGTGTATTGGGTCAGGCGCGCCAGAGTTCCGCTGACTGCCTCGTGGCCGGCGCCGAGTGCGACGGCGTCATAGAGATCGTTGAGGATGTCAATCCATTCTCGGTGCTCGCGATCGATCGTCACCACATTCACCGACAGGCGGTCGTTCCAGACAATGAAGCCCATAGCTCTGCTGCTCGTTTCCGGGCGCTTGCGCTCACCAGGCTACCCAACCGCGCAAACTACTCGATGAAGGTATCGGCGGATTTCCTGAAAGGAGCAGCAAAAGCGTCCAGTTGACGCAGCACACCCGCCAGGAGTAGCGTTTCCTCCATGGGCGAAGAAAAAGCGAACATCGCGCCGATTCCCACTCTCTTCCCGATCCTCGGCCAGACCCCGGTTGGCATCGCCCGTCTCGCCGCCCACGGCGAGCCCGCCGGTGATGGCCACCTTGTCCAGTTCCGCACCATCCCCACCCGCTCCATCCTTAACCGCGTCGATTCCAAACGCGTGCAGTGGATGTCGTGGAGCAT
>DASZYN010000639.1:0-4774 GCA_035545435.1 Acidobacteriaceae bacterium
GGCCCTTGGCCGCCTGCAGACCCCCGAGCAGTTTCGGGCGATCATCTTGCGCAGCAACGTCGATGGCTCGGTACTGAGGCTCGGAGATGTCGCGCGTGTCGAGCTCGGGCAGGCGAGCTACGGGACCTCCGCGCTCTATAACGGCAAGCCCGCTTCGGGATTCGGTGTTTCGCTCTCGACCACCGGCAACGCGCTGGACGCGGCACGCAGTATCGAGGAGCTGCTCGCGCGCTTGAAGCCGACTTTCCCGGCGGGCGTCAAGTCGGTCGTCGCCTATGACACAACGCCTTACGTGCGCAAGTCGATCGTGCAGGTGATCAAGACCCTCATCGAAGCCGTCATCATCGTCATTGCCGTCATCTTCTTCTTCCTGCAGGACTGGCGCGCCACGCTGATCCCCGCCGTCACGATCCCTGTCTCTCTGGTGGGAACCTTCGCATTCATCAGAGTCTTCGGCTTCTCCATCAACTCGCTCACGCTGTTTGGTATCACTCTCGCCACCGGCCTCGTCGTCGACGACGCTATCGTCGTCATCGAAAATGTCCAGCGCCACATCCAGGAAGGCGACAACGAGCCTCATCACGCCACCTCCGCCGCCATGGGCGAAGTCACCAGCGCCGTCATCGCCACCTCCCTCGTGCTCATCGCGGTCTTCGTGCCGGTCTCTTTTTTCCCTGGTACCACCGGCATCCTGTACCGTCAGTTCTCGCTGACCATCGCTTTCTCCATCGCCATCTCGGCATTCAACGCCCTCACCCTGTCGCCATCGCTCGCCGCTCTGCTGCTGAAGCGCGATGACGGTAAACACACCATCCTCCACCTCGCCGAACGCAGCATTAAGGCGCTCGGCCGCGGCTATGCCAGCGCCATCCACGGCGTGCTTCGCATTCGCTGGATCATGCTGTTGCTCTTCTTCGTTGGCCTCTTCGGCGCGTACTGGGAATACACCCACGTCCCCACCGGCTTCGTCCCCGAAGAAGACCAGGGCTTCATGATGGTGCTGGTCCAGGCTCCGCAGGGCGCTTCGCTCGCTTACACAACCGGCATTGAAGCCCAGGTGAGTGCCCTCCTCAAACAGGACAAGGATGTTGCCGGCGCCTTTGCCGTCGGCGGCTTCAGCTTCTCCGGCAACGCCCCGAACTTCGGCATGATGTTCTGCTCGCTGGCTCCGTATGAGAACCGCGAAGGCCCCGGTCACTCTGCCGCTGAAATCATTGGCCGCTTACAGCAGAAGTTCTTCATGATTCCCGGCGCCATGATCTACGCGTTCGCGCCTCCCGCCATCTCAGGCGTCGGAACTCTGGGCGGTTTCCAGTTCGAGTTGCAGGATCTGGGTGGCAACTCCATCACTGATCTCGATCGCACCGCGCACCTGATCGTTGCCAAAGCGAATCAGAATCCGAATCTGACCCGCGTGCTGACCAGCTTTACCTCCAACGACCCGCAGGTGCTGGTGCGCATCGATCGTGACAAAGCTAAGGCCCTCGGTGTTCCCTTCAGCCAGATCTCCGACGCCCTGCAGGTCTACATGGGCTCGGCGTACGTCAACAACTTCGACTTCAACAACCGCAATTACCGCGTCTACGTGCAGGCGGAGCAGCAGTTCCGCCAGAACGCTTCGGATATCCGTCAGTTCTACGTCCGCTCCAGCACCGGCCAGATGATCTCGCTCGATAATCTCGTCACCATCGAGAACACCTCCGGCCCGCAGGTGATCAGCCACTACAATCTCTTCCGCTCGGCAGAAATCGACGGCAACGCCGCACCCGGCGTCAGCACCAGCGTCGCCCTTCACAGCATGGAGCAGGTCGCCGACCAGAACATGATGCACGGCATGGCCTACCAGTGGACCGGCCTCGCCCTTGAAGAAATCGAATCCGCCGGCAAGGCCGTCGTCATCTTCGGCCTCGGCATCCTCGTCGTCTACCTCACCCTCGCCGCCCTCTACGAGAGCTTCGCGCTCCCTTTCATCATCCTTCTTGCTGTTCCGATGGCCGTTCTCGGCGCGCTCTTCGCGCAGTCCATGCGTGGCTACGCTGACGACATCTACTGCCAGATCGGACTGGTCATGCTGATCGGCCTTGCTGCCAAGAACTCCATCCTCATCGTCGAGTTCGCCGAACAGCTCCGCGCCAAGGGCCGCTCTCTCGTCGAGGCTGCCGTCGAAGCCGCCGAACTCCGCCTGCGTCCCATCCTCATGACATCGTTCGCCTTCATCCTCGGCGTTATTCCCCTCGCCATCGCTTCCGGCGCAGGAGCTCAGGGCCGCCGCTCGGTTGGCACCACGATCATTGGCGGAATGCTGGTTTCCACTTTGTTAAACCTTTTCTTTATTCCTGTGCTCTATATCATGCTGCAGACGCTGCTTGGCAAGTTTGGAAGTGGGCGCTCCGCGCGTCGTCCAGCCCAGAGCGCCGATACCGGCGCCTACGTCACGAGCGGCTCCGGAACCCACTCCTGATCTCGGGATCGAGTCGCTCGCCTTACCGTCGTTGAAACTCCGGCGATCCCAACAGCAGTCCTCCCAACAGCGCTGCGTCCTGATCCGCCGGCGGAGGCAGTGGCGCCACAGCATTGAGCAACTGCCCAAACTCTCGCGGACGCACAAAATTCACTGGCCGCGTCATCTTGCCCCGTCCAATTGGCGTTCCGGCATCGTTCCCGGCTTGCTGAGCGAGTTGTCCCAGAGCCGCACTCCGCGTGTGCTCCGACACCGCACCCCCCAACAGCAAATTCTCCAGCTTGTTTTCCTTCGCGCTCGCCGTTAAGCCCGCCTGCGTCTCGATCTCCATCAGCTTGTCCCAGTTCATCACCGTTCCGGCATTGTTGTCCGCGAGCGCCATGCTGAAGTTCATCCGGTCCAGCAGCCCGCCGCTGTTCAACCACGCATCGGCCATCCACGAATAGCCATTCGGCGTCTGGCATCCATACAGCGGCATGCCCAGTTGCCCGATCGCCTCCACCAGCGCTGCAGGATGCACCACATCCCCGCCCGTCGCCCGCACCGCCGAGATCACGTACTCCTCCGGCGTCTTCACCTTCGCCCGATACGCATCCTTCGACCAGAACTCCGGCGACTCCAGCATCGTCCGCATCACTTCGCGAATCTCGCCGCCCGTCTTCACCCACGTCGCTGCCATGCGATCGACCAGAGCCTCCGGCGGATTGTCGCTGACGAATCGCTGCGCAATCTGCAGGCTCACGTGATGTGCCGTCACCGGGCTCGTCGCCAGCAAATGCAATACCTCCCGCCCTTCCGACTCGCCGCCCTCTCCGAATCGATGCCCCAGCGCGGCCTTCGAACCGGGCTCATGCCGCCGCGGATTGAACATGAAGTCCCCACCCTCATCCGGCCGCTCGATTCCCCACCCGGTGAAGATCTTCGCCACCTCCGTCACATCGCGTTGCGTATATCCCCCGTCCGCGCCCAGCGTGTGCAGTTCCATCAGCTCGCGGGCGTAATTCTCGTTCAGACCTACCGGCCGTGCTTTTCCATTCGCGCCTCGCTGGAACCACTCCGCCCGCATCGCCGCCAGCGAATGCGGACCCACACTCTGCGTTTGATCGAGATAGAACAGCATCGCCGGGCTCTCTGCCGTCGCCACCAGCAGGTCTTCAAACTTGCCGAGCGCATGCGGCCGGATCACTTTGTTCTGATAGTCGACCAGGTACCACGGCGCGAACGGCCCCTTCCGCAGGTACACGTTGAAATGGTTCAGCCAGAAATCGGTCATCACCGCTTCCAGCTGCCGCTCGCTGTACACATCGCGCAGCACCCGCGTCACCAGCAGCTCCCCGCCCACCACCAGCTGCGGATTGATGAGCGCAAACACCGTCTCTTTCTGCTCCGGCGACAAGCCCGTGAACAGCGCGACGCGATCCGCCCGACGTAACCGTCGCAGGAAATCGCGAAACTCCTCCGGCTGCATCTCGACCAGCGTCTTCACTCGCTGATCCGGCGGAAGATCGACCAACTTCGCCGCATCCAGATCCGCGTACAGCTTCTGCTCCTGTTCTTCAATCGACGGTTCGTCGGCCTTTGCCGAATCGTTCGTCGGCATCATGTCCGGAGCCGGCGGCGGCGCCATGTCGTCGGTCTGCGTCCTCATCGCGACGGTTGCCGCCTGCTGCCTGCTGCCTTTTGCCTGTTGCCTGTTTCTCAGCGCGGCAATCTGATCCTGGTAGATCGCCCGCTCCACGGGATTCCCCGGCAGACCGCGCCTCCCCTGCTCGGCCTGACGAATCATTGCGGGTGAAGGAAACCGCCTGATCAGCTCCTGCCGGCTCAGCCGCATCGCTGGATACGCGGCCAGCCGGGCTTCCAGTACAGAATCGTCGATCGTTTCCGGCTGCAGTTGCTTGTCAATCCATTTGTCCAACCCCATCGCCTCGACGGCCGCCACATCGCCGGGCCGAGGCCCGAACGTCAGCCGGTTCAGCGTATGCAGTACACGCTGATCCTGCGTGAGCGGCGAATCGTTCGCCACAGTCAGGGGTGTCTTCTTTTTCCGTGCAAACGCCAGAGGCTCGCCGGCCGGTAACACAAGCAGAGCAACAAGCAACGCGGACAATGACCGCTGTATTGCAGCAGAAAGATTGGTGGGCATGGCTGGGGATGTCCTTTAGAGACAGTCTGTCCTCCCCCTCATAACCCGCGCAACCATTAAAAAGTCGCGCATCCTGAGGGAGCGCGCCCAGAACGACTTAGATTGCCCGAAAGGGCTCCGCTTTAGGTCTCTTCCCTACTGGCTATTGGCTACTGGCTATTGGCTAC
>DASZYN010000640.1:0-3443 GCA_035545435.1 Acidobacteriaceae bacterium
GGCGATCTCTCCGCTGTTCAACGCTGGAATGATCTGCGTTCACAGCGCCTGGCAAGACCATCGCTCGCCCTGCACGAACGGGAAGAACTGCTGCTGGCTCGCTTCCTGCTGGCCAGTGACAGACAGGTTGAGGCGCTGGACCTCCTGGAGCCTCTGCTCAGCGAGGCCCGAGCGGCAAAGCGCGCACAAAGTATGCTGGAACTTCTGATCGTCCTGGCCTGCGCTCGTGCTCGCGCGGAACAGATGGACGAGGCGCAGGAGGCTCTGCGGGAGGCGCTGGAACTGGCGCGCGCTGGAAAATACATCCGTCCGTTCCTGAATGCAGGTGAAGTCATGGCGCGCCTGCTACGCGTGGCCTTCACCCGAATCGGCGAAAAGTCCCTCCGGGCCTACCTGCAAACTTTGTTGCGCGCCTTCGTCCGGGAGCCAGCGGCCTCGCATGTTCAGGAGCACACCCTGCCTGGTGAGCCACTCACTTCCAGGGAGCGCCAGGTCTTACACCTCCTGGCCGCTGGATACTCCAATCCCGCCATCGCCCATGAACTCGTTGTCTCTGTCCACACTGTGCGAACCCAGGTCCAGAGCATTTATCGTAAGCTCGATGTGCATAATCGCCTCCAGGCAAGCGAGCTTGCGCGCCTGTTACACCTCCTGTAGCCCGCCAGAAATCATCCACCTTCTCATGCAGTTGAGCGATGCGTCTGCCCTGCACGATGCGCTACACTCCTCATGGAGCGAGAAAGGATCTGAGCGATCCGTGGCGACGGTCCGCGCTTTTCTCCTCTTTTTGCGCAATATCATGAAATGAAAGGAAGTCCTCTCTATGGCTTCATCCGCTCAAAGCAATCCTGAACAGAGCATGGATACAGATGTCATCATTGTGGGAGCGGGTCCAGTTGGCCTGTTCCTCGCGCATGAACTGGGCCTGACTGGCGTGCGCGCCGTGGTCCTGGAAAAACTGTCCGCGCGCAGCGGACAATCGAAAGCGACCGGGGTACAGCCACGCACGGCGGAGGTTCTGGACCTGCGCGGCCTGCTGGCGGAGCTGCGGGAGCAGGCGCTGCCCCGCGAGGCGGTTGGCGGTCACTTCGCCGGCTTGCCGGTCCCGCTGGATTGTCATGCCTGGAATACCCGCTATCCTTACCCGCTGTCAATTCCCCAGGGACGCATAGAAGCGTTTCTCGCAGAGAGACTGGCCCGGTATGCCATTCCTCTCTGGTGGGGACAGGCAATCGTCGGCCTGGAACAGGATGAGTCGGGGGTGACGGCCCTCGTCAGCGGTCCAGGCGGCGAGACGCACCTGCGGGCACGCTATCTGGTTGGCTGTGATGGTGGTCATAGCACGGTGCGTAAGCTTGTCGGCGTCAACTTTCCCGGTCGAGACGGCAAATCGTCCATGGTCGTGGCCGATGTCAGGCTGGCCGGGGGAGCAGGAAAAGTGCCCACGCGCGCCAGGCACTTCAGTGAGCATATTCGGCGCAATGGCGATGTCCTGGGCATCCTTTCTCCGCTCGGCGATGGCGTCAGCCGTCTGCTATTTGGCGGTCCCGCACAGCAGACGCTTGCCCGTGACGCGCCGATCACTGAAACGGAGGTGCGCGCCGCTTTGCGTGCCTCCTATGGTGCCGATGTCGAGTTGCAGGAAATCCTGTGGGCATCCCGCTTCAGCGACGCCTCACGCCAGGTTGAGCACTATCAGGTAGGCCGGGTCTTCCTGGCAGGCGATGCGGCCCATATCCACATTCCCACCGGTGGCCAGGGTCTCAACCTGGGCCTCCAGGATGCGTTCAATCTGGGCTGGAAACTGGCCGCGCAGGTGAAAGGCCAGGCACCCGCAGGACTCCTGGAGAGCTATCACACGGAGCGCCACCCGGTAGGCGCGCGGGTACTTCAGAACACGCGCGCGCAGGGTCTGTTGATGATGCTCCAGAGCGACGAGGATGGGTCCGCCCTGCGCGAACTGTTCATTGACCTGATGCGCCTGCCGGAGACGAACCACTACCTCGCGGGCATGATCTCCGGTCTCGATGTGCGGTATGCTCTGCCGGGCGCGGACGCTTCGCCGCTGATTGGCCGGCGTATGCTCGATCTGGATCTGTCCACCCCGGACGGTCAGACGCGCGTCAGCCAGCTCTTGCAGGGCGGTCGCGGTCTGCTTCTGGACCTGGGTCGTCACGCCGATCTGGCCGCCGTCGCAGCCAGTTCGTCAGTGCCAGTGGACTACATACAGGCCAGCACGTCCGCTGATTTTGCCGCCGATGCCGTCCTGGTTCGTCCCGATGGCTACATCTGCTGGAGCGCAGAAAACGCCAGCCCCGACATCGAGTCCGCGTTACATACCTGGTTTGGTTCGCGCTAGCTCCAGTTGCACACGCAGGCCCATCGCGGCGTCGCTTGCTGCCTGTATCTTGTGGCTATAGGAAATATTCTGGGCAGAGAGGGATGACGCTGTACGTAGTTGTGAAGCGTCATCCCTCTCGGTGTCTCCCCCATTGTCTCAGACGGGCAACATATGAGAGGCTCGCGACAATGGAAAAGACATCGGCGAAGAGGTGAGATCAGGGGGCGATGGTCCATTCCTGGCAGGGGTTGTTGAGCCATTGCCAGAGACGAACGACGGTACCGTTGCCGGTGCCGCAGTTCTGCGCGTCGAGCACCATGCCGCTGTTTTCGACGACCAGCTCATAGTGCCCGCCTCCGGTGGGAATGACGGCCCACTGCTGGCATTTGTTGCCAAGCGCAGACCACAGATCCGCCAGCGTGCCGTCCGCCCAGCCACAGTTTACGGCGTCCAGCACTTTCCCGCTGTTGACGTTGGTGAGGGTGTAAATGCCGCTGCCGGCGCTGGCGAATCTCCATTGCTGACAGGTGTTGCCGAGCGCGGCCCACAGATCAACCGAGGTGCCATTGCCGGTGCCACAGTTTACGGCGTCCAGCACTTTCCCGCTGTTGACGTTGGTCAGACGGTAGGCGGTGCCGACCACGGGGAAGCTGCTGCTGCTTCTATAGCCAACGGAGACGATGTTGGCCTGCACGGCGTTGTCCGCCGCGTCGGTGGGATAACCGGCGGTCATGACGCCCTCAAAGAAGGAGCCAACCGAGCCGTCGCTGTTGTCGCCGCCGGTCCCCAGGACGATGGCGCCTTCCTGGTGCATGGGAGCATAGCCGCCCCGATTCGGTTCCGCGCCGTTGTACCACGTGGTCAGACTACCCGACTGGGCGTTGCCACCTTTGATGGCGTACCTGTTCTGGCCGTTGTTTTTGAGCAAAGCGGTGACAAAGGCGCTGGAGTTGCCATGGTTATTGGTGTTGGAGCCATTGCCTCCGGCAAAAAGGCCGTTTTCCAGGTCCGCCTGCACCCAGGGACCGGAGCCGGAACACGGGGAGAACCAGCATTCGGTGCTGAAGTTGATGGCGTCCATGTGGCCGTTGCCGTTGTCGTT
>DASZYN010000641.1:0-2467 GCA_035545435.1 Acidobacteriaceae bacterium
GGTGGGGTTGGTTTTTTCGATCTCGGCCGTAATGATCCTCATTGGATCTGTACATCTTGCCTGGCACTACGCAGTCGACGGGCTCGCGGGTGCGGGACTTGCCGTTCTGTGCTGGTGGGGCGCGGGATGGACCGCGCGGCGCGCACACGCTGCGGTTAGACGAGACACAGATTGGCCAACAGTTCCGGAAGCCGTTTAGTTTCCGCCACGACCGCTCGTGTGCCAGCCTCTCCTACAGCGTGACCATCGACTAGCGCAGCCAGCCGCTACAATTGAAGTGGTGCTTGGTTGGTTCCGACGCGCGGAACCAGGCGTATGCCAACAAGTATCCTCAGTAGAGGCCCGGTAAAACCCGCCAGGTGCGCTTCGCATAATCGGCATACTCCGGGAACGTCGCGGCAAGGATCTCCTCCTCGCACCTCATCCTGTAGAATTGAAATGCAATCTGCACCGCAAACACGAAAGCCGCTATCGGCGAAAGATACGGCAGGAGCACGCCGGCAATCGAAATCTGTTCGCCCAGATAAAGCGGATGGCGCACAAAGCGATAGGGACCGCCAGTCACGAGCTTGCGTGCTTCGGCCATGAGGCTTACCGAACGCCCGAGATAGAACACCGCCCACAAGGCGAAGCTCGTGCCGCAAAGCACCAGGAACAGCGAAAGACAGACGATGCCCACCGATGCCTTCGTGACGGGAGAAAGCAATATGAGGCCCACAGCCATATAGGTTCCGACAACCGCGGCGATGCGAGGCATCAGCCCGCCGGCGCGCGCGATGGGCGGCGGTCTGAGCAGCACGCAGACCACAAACAGCAACGCCACGGACAAGGCTGCGATATCGCTGAGCACGGTGAGGACGGTCGCGAGATCGAGTTTCTCCGGATCGAGCTTGGAAAATATTTCGATCAGCGATTGCGCCTTGCCGTTGGCGCCGACTGCGTAGAACAGGACAAGCGGCGCACCGGCGAGAAGGTCATAAGCCTTCGTGCCGCGGCGCAGCGCAGACGGCAACGCAAAAGGCCGGCGGAGAAACGGAAACGAAGCCATCGGTGCACGCTAGCGGGCAAATCTTAAGGATTTGCCCGCCGTCTCCTACAGCGACACCCGCAGGTTGGTGATCTGGGTTCCGATCTGCTGGAAGGTCGTCACGATCTCATCGGCGCTCGTCAGTTCGAAATATTTGCTGTCGTCCGACGCGCAGCCTTTCAACATGCTCGACGAACCGGCCATCACCAGCACCGTATAGACCGTGATCTTGTCGT
The DNA here is from genome assembly GCA_035545435.1 of Acidobacteriaceae bacterium. Lineage (GTDB taxonomy): Bacteria > Acidobacteriota > Terriglobia > Terriglobales > Acidobacteriaceae > Palsa-343. Next base: position 1,264 of record DASZYN010000641.1, read on the forward strand.
CTTTGATGTTCTGACAGATCGCCTTGGTGCGGGCGTCGATCGTGCTCGCGTCCCCGGACCAGCGGTTTTGCGTGTTCAAGCCGTCGGTCAGCAGAATGAGAACCTTGCGCGTGTCCTCCGGCACCTCGCCGGGATTGTAGGGATCGGAATTGGTCAGCGTCTGCCAGCCCCAGGCCAGTCCCACCGTCTGGTTGGTGTTGCCGTTCGCGGTCATCGCATCGACCTGGCTCGACAGCGTGCTCCAGCTGGAAGAGAGCGGAGTGGTCGTCCCCGGCAGGCAGTAGTTGGAGTTCTCCGCCGGAAATTTCGCCGAACCGGAGGGCGCGGTGTTCAACGTGTCGTAGTCCTGCGCGCGGTCCATGATGCAGCCACCCCAAGTCGAGTGGTCGTTCACGACCCAGGCGTGGTTGAAGGGAGCGGCACCGGTGTTGGTCACCGTGGTGGTGATGGCGTCGGTTTCGATTTTTCTGGTCCACGTGCACGTTGTCGTGCCCCTTCTGGTGTTGCAGCTCTTACTGCCGTCCGTCGTCGTGGGTCCGGAGGTCGAATTGGTACTGGTGCTGCTGTCGCCGCTATAACCGGCGACGGTCTGCGTGTTGGTGTCGGTTTGCGTCGATCCTGTCGAAGTGCCCGTCAGAGAACAGCTTTCCGTTCCGCCATTGACCGTCTGGCAGCTATAGGTGGCGTAGGACGGGACGGTTTTCGTGACTGTCGTAACCAACGTTTTCGTCGGCGTGCTGTTGTAGCAGCCATTGTATTGATGCTGTGAATTGTCATTGACGGTAGAGCCGTCACCGGAATTGTACCGGCCGTTGTCGGTGCCGGGGCAGATCATCCCTTTGTATGTGCCGGACGAGGCGATCTTGCCGCTTTGCGTGTTGATGCAGCTATAGCCGAACGGACTCGTGCTCGTGCCATAAGGGCAACTCGAACCCGGTCCCACATTCGAACCGGGCATTGAACTGGGCGGCGGAGCTTCCCAGTCGCTCCAGTCTATCCAGTTATCTCCGACATGGCCCGTTCCGACATTGACGTCCTTGCTGAACGGAACGATCGACACTTTCACATCGCCATCGTTGGAGGCAGCGTTCTGGAGCATCTGCAGGAGATTGTGCGTCGCGGTCTTGAGCGCCACGATCTTGGAAGCCGGATCCGGCGTCGGGCAGGAACTGATGGTGGGTTGGGCCGGGTATTGGCACATCGA
>DASZYN010000642.1:0-6008 GCA_035545435.1 Acidobacteriaceae bacterium
GCCCGTGATCTACTTCGTCAGCCCGCAACTTTGGGCCTGGAAGAAATACCGCATCCGCAGCGTCCAGCGTTACGTCGACCGCATGCTCACCATCTTTCCCTTTGAAGAGCGCTTCTACCACGACCACGGCGTCGACGCCGAATTCGTCGGCCATCCCCTCGCCGAGTGCGACCTGCCCACCATCACCCGCGCCCAGTTCGCCCAGCAGCACAACCTCGACCCCGCCAAAACCTGGGTCGGCCTCCTGCCCGGCAGCCGCGGCAAAGAGATTCGCCAGAACCTCCCCGAGATGGTCCGCGCCGCCGCCCTGCTCGACCCGGGCACGCAATTCCTGCTCCCCCTCGCCCCCACCCTAACCGGCCCCCAGCGCGACCACATCCGCGCCCTTCTCGCCGCACTTCTCAGATCCGAACCCCAGCCGCCCAAAATCGCCCTTACCGACGACGCCCGCGCCGTCCTCCACCTCGCCCAGGCCAGCATCGTCGCCAGCGGAACCGCAACCGTCGAGGCCGCCCTCATCGGCAACCCCTTCGTCGTGGTATACCGGATTTCACCGCTGAGCTACGCCGTCGCGAAGCGGGTGGTGGATGTACCCCACGTGGCTATGGTGAACCTCATCGCCGGAAAACGCATCGTGCCCGAACTGATCCAGGGTGACTTTACAGCCGCTGCTGTCGTCTCACACCTCAGACCGTTGCTGCATGACAGGGAAGCGCGGGTCCGGATGCAGGGAAACCTGCGGCGCGTGGGAGAGATGTTGCGTGCCCAGCAAAGCGCTGCCGGCCGCGTCGCACAGATCGCATGCGAGATGCTGAAACCACGACCCACGCCGGAAGAAAGACTGAGCCAGATTTCATGAAGTCAGGTTCCATGAAGGATTTCCCTTTGACCCACGCGCCCCTGTGGTGCCGTTTTTCGTTGCGCCGCTTCACGTCTCTGGCCGCGGCTTGTTGGATGGCCGCCTTCCTGCCATGCCTTCCGTCCGCCGCCCAGAACGTCGCTTCCAAACCGACGCTGGACATCACGGGATACAACATCAACGTCACGGTCCATCCCGCCGACCATTCGCTGGACGCGACGACGCAGGTCACATTCACGCCTCTGGCTGACCTGCCCACCGCCATCTTTGACCTTCACGGAGCCCTGCTCGTCGACAAAGTCACAGACGCAAGCGGTGCGACGCTGAATGGCCAGCGGGGGCCGGGCGCAACGCTGGTGGTAACGCCTGCAGCACCCCTGACCCAGGGCCAGTCCATGACCTGGACCTTTCACTATTCCGGCAAGCTCGAATCCGATGCCGGCGGTCCGGTCGAGGGGCTGAAGCTTGCTTACGTTGGCGATCCCATCAGCTATTTGTTGTATGCGGGCCGCTGGTTTCCGATGACCGGCTACATGACCGATCGCTTCACGGCGGACATTCACGTCAAAGCCCCGGCGGGCTATCGCGTCATCGGCAGTGGCAGCACCGGTAAGCCCGCGTCCGCTGCAGGCGGTGCGGAGGAATGGGACTTCAAGTGGGATAAGCCGGGTTTTCCCGGCACGATCATCCTTGGAAAATTCGAGCCGCCCATCTCGGGTGCCGCGCCCAACATCCACGTCTACACCACGGCTGCTCACAAGGCTGCGGCGACCGACTACGCCGGCACCGCTCTGCGCGAGTTCGCCTACTTCACCAGCACCTTCGGATTGCCTGAATCGACCCAGCTCAACGTCGTCGAGCTTCCCGACGATACGGTTCCCGTCGCCTGGGCACCAGAGATCGCGGCCGTTGCCGGCGCCCACATCGGCGGCAAGAACGACTTCCGCCTGCTCGCCAATACCATCGCCCACCAGTGGTGGGGGAGCGAAGTCAGCCCTGCCGCCCTCAACGATGCCTGGATCGTCAACGGCATGGCGCGCTACAGCGAGCTGATGTACCTCGAAGACGACGCCGGGCACGGTGCGTTGCAGTCTGCCCTGCCGGATATCGCGGCCAGCGCTCTCGCCTACGACACCATCCCGCTTTCCAGCGCCGGCACTCTTGCAGCTTACTCCCCGCAGTTCCAGTCCATGACCCTCGACAAGGGGGCCATGGTCTTCCACATGCTCCGCTGGGAAGTCGGCGACGACAGCTTCGAGAAGATTCTGCGTGCCACCCTCACCCAGTACAAAGACAAGGGCATCAAAACCAGCGAATTCACACGTCTTGCCGAGGAGCAGTCGCAGCAGCAGCTCACTCCCTTCTTCTCAGAATGGCTCGACGGTACCGGAGCGCCGCAATTCACCAACAAATACGCCGTCTATCGCGTCGGCAACAATAAGGGTTTCCGCACCATCGGCGAGATCCAGGGCGATATGGACCTGTTCAACATGCCCATCGATCTGCGCATCGAAACCGAAGGCAAGACCGTCGACAAGCGCGTCGACGTGGTTGGTACTGACTCTCAGTACGTGGTCGATACCTTCGGCCGCCCGCGCCGCGTCGTCATCGATCCTCAGGACTGGATCCTGAAAAACACCCCGGAGCTCGAGGTCCGGGTCGCCATCCTTCGCGGCCAGCAACTGGCGGCTCAGGGCGATAACGGCGGTGCTCTGACCGAGTACCAGAAGGCGCTCAAGGCCAATCCGCAAAGTTCGCTGGCCAGTTACCGCATCGGCGAGCTGCTGTTCAGCATGCGCAACTACCAGGCCTCCGTCAACGCCTATCGGGATGCGCTGAACGGTGACGGCGAACCGAAGTGGACCGAGGTCTGGAGCCACGTCGCCATCGGCAAGATCTTTGATCTCACCGGCCAGCGGGACCGTGCCGTTCAGGAATACCGGCAAGCCGTGCAGACCAATGACAACACTGCCGGGGCACTCAACGAGGCCCGCCACTGGATCCAGACTCCCTATAAGAGACCGGACACCGAGTAGCGGAGTTTAGTCGGTAACTGGCCTTAAGCGGCCCGCCGCGGCCTGATCTGGCTGTGGGCGCCTTTGCGGGCGGCCAGCCTCAAGTCATAGTCGTTCTGCAGGTTGAGCCAGAACTGAGCAGGAAGACCAAAGTAGATCCCAAGCCGGATCGCCGTGTCCGCCGTAATGCCGCGCCGCCCCCGAACGACATCGTGGACGCGGGGAAGCGGTACGGAGATGTCTTTCGCCAAACGGTAAGCTGTAAGCCCCATCGGCTTGAGGAACTCCTCCCGCAGAATCTCTCCGGGATGTATTGCGTATGCCTTCGCCATACCACCCACCTCAGTGATAGTCGACGATCTCGACGTCAAATGCATTTCCGTCGGACCAGCAAAAGCAGATTCGGTGCTGGTCGTTGATGCGGATTAAATATCGATCTGCACGGTCTACGCTGAGCTTTTCCAGACGGTTTCCTGGAGGCACAGTCAGGTTTTCCAGAGCCAGCGCGGCGTTGAGAATTGCAAGCTTGCGAAAACATGCTTTTCGCAGGTTTGCCGGAAACCGTCGACTCTTACCGGTTCGCCAGAGCAGCTCGGTTTCCGGATTTCGAAAGCCAACGATCACAAGGCGATGCTAACGACTGTCGTTAACGTCAATCGTTACTATGGTGCCGAATGGCCTCACAACCCCTTGTAACTTCCCCCGTCCACCAGGATCGTCTGTCCGGTGATGCTGGCCGCCGCCTCCGACGCCAGCCACACGATGGTCTCCGCTACCTCCTCAGGCTTTGCCATCCGCCCAATCGGAATCTCCCGCTCCAGCTCGCTCTTCACCTGCTCTACGGAGATGTTGCGGCTCTTCGCCCGCGTCTCCAGCAGGCTCCGCGAGCGATCCGTAGCCGTAAAACCAGGCCCCACATTGTTGATCGTGATGCCGTCTTTGCCGAACTGTCCGGCCAGCGAGCGCACCAGCCCCATCATCCCCGCGCGAATCGTATTCGACAGCACCAGCTCCGGCACCGGCTGCTTCACCGTGTAGGAAGTCAGCGTCACGATGCGCCCCCAGTGCTGCTTCTGCATATGCGGCAACACAGCCTGCGCGAAGACAATGGCGCTGCGCAGATTCAGGTGCCAGGTCCGCTCCCACTCCTCCAGGGTTGTATCGAGAAATGGTTTCGCAGGAGGTCCGCCCGCATTGGGTACGCAAACATCGACGCGCCCAAATCGCGCGTAGGCGGCCTCAACGAATGCCTGCACGCCGGCCGGATCGCCCACATCGAACGTCTGCGTGAACGTCTCCACACCAAAGCGGCTCCGCGCCTCCTCCGCCACCTGATCCAGTTCCGCCTGCCGCCGTGCACACAACGCCAGATTTGCGCCCTCGGCCGCAAACGCCAGGGCCGTCGCCTTTCCAATGCCCGCGCTGGAGCCGGCAACGATGGCGACACGGCCTTTGAGTCCCGTATCCATGCGCCCTATGATAGTCGAGTCAAAATTCCCCGATCCCGTTCCATCTTTCCCGGAGACCCAACTTGTCCGACACAACCGAACTGCGCCACACAAGTTTCGACAAAATCGCTCTGGAGCACCTGAACCCTCTGATCGATCGCCAGTTCGTGCACGGCGAGCGCACGATGCTGGCACGCGTGATTCTACGCAAGGGCGCCATCGTTCCCCGCCACAGCCACGAGAACGAACAGATCACCTACATCCTCGAAGGCGCTCTCCGATTCACAATGGGCGACGGTCAGGTCCTCACCGTCGGCGCGGGTGAGGTCCTGGTCATCCCTTCGAACATGCCCCACCAGGCCGAAGCCCTTGAGGACACTGTCGACCTCGATGTCTTTGCGCCGCCCCGTGCGGACTGGATTGCTGGTACAGACGCCTATTTGAGGAAATAGCAGCCCGCGTCGCGCCTCCCGCGGCGGCCGAGCCAGCCTCAAATCGAGGTTGCGGACACGTCGTCCGGCGGTACCGCCAGCCTGCAGCGGTTCCGCCCCTCTGCCTTCGCAGCGTACAAGGCCACGTCGACTTCGCGCAGCACTTCCTCCCGTCGCGGATACCCCCATTCGCGCGCAGGCAGTACCCCGATGCTGATGGTCAGGGACAGCGGACCGCACGTCGTCGGCATGGGCGACTCCTCGATGCTCAGGCGCAGCTGATCCGCGCGCGTCAGCGCCTCCTGCGCGCCGCAGCCGCCCAGGATGACAAGGAACTCCTCCCCACCCAGACGCCCAACCAGGTCGTACCCGCGCACGGAGCGCAGAAATCGTCGCGCCGTCTCGCGCAGCACCTCATCGCCCACTGGGTGCCCAAATCGGTCGTTGACGCTCTTGAAGTGATCCAGATCCGCCAGCAGAACCGCCGCAGACCCCTGTTCGCGCGCCCCTCGCGCCAACTCGCGCCCCAGCATGTCGAGGATCGCTTCCCGGTTCAGCAGCGAGGTCAGCGAGTCGTGGGTTGCTTTGAAGTGCAGGTTCTCCCGGGCCCGCTTCAGCTCTGCCTCAGTCTCCTTCAGAGCGGTAATGTTGCGTCCGATCCCGATAATGCCCACCGTTTTCCCTTCCGGGTCACGGAACGGCACCTTCGTGGTCAACAGCCAGCGAATCCGTCCGTCGACCTCCCGGACATGTTCGTCGTGGCTGACCAGGGGAATGCCCGTCTGGATGACTTTCTGCTCGTCCTGATAAAAGCCCGCCGCCAACTCGCTGGGGTAGTAGTCAAAGTCGGACTTACCACGCAGCTCTTGTCCCGACTCTGCGCCCATCACGTCGGCCGTGCCCTGGTTGGCGAATAAAAACCGGCTTTCCAGATCCTTTACGTAAATAAGATCCGGCACGCTGCCCATGACGGCGCGCAGCAACTCCAGTTCGCCGCCGAATTGCTCCCCGGGTCCGTGAAGGCGGCTCTTCGCAAAACGCCATGCCAGAACAAAGGCACCGGAAAGAAACAGGACAAGAAAGAAAAGCAGGACCCACCCCAGAAGACTCGCGGGGTAGAACATCACCGCCGAGCTGCCCAGGTTGCCCGTCAGGCCCACGTGGAATGCGAAAGCGGGATCGATCGCAGGTTTCATCGCTGTCCGGTCGCCGCGCGGCGAGCTGTGGCCGACGCGAGACCTTCGGACGAACCCGG
>DASZYN010000643.1:0-1532 GCA_035545435.1 Acidobacteriaceae bacterium
TCCAAGCTGGCTGACTTCAACAGGAGTCTGGAGAGACCGTTGCGCGACAAGTTTTTGCACATTTTTCTATTTTGTTTCTCGCTGTCGTTGTTGACTCTTGGACTGAGCGGTTGCGGAACGACAAGCGGAAGCAGAGGTGGCCGTGGTGGCGGTGGGGGCCATGGCGGGGGTGGGGGAAATGGTGGGGGCGGTGGACCGGCGAGCCTGTCCTCGATCAACCACATCGTTTTTCTGGCGCAGGAGAACCGAGGGCTCGATCACTATTTCGGAGCCCTGCGGCAGTATTGGGCGCAGAATGGATACCCGGATCAGTCCTTCGACGGGTTGCCGCAATTCAATCCGGCGTCGGGCGCGTCGCCCCTGCAGGGAGCGGCGCCGACGAATCCAGGATGCGATCCAACCCAGCCAGCTCCGGCAGACTGTGTAGTCGATACCAGCAACCAGGTGGCGTCGTTTCATCTGATCACGCAATGCGCGGAGAACCCGAGCCCTTCGTGGAACGAGGGCCACGTGGACTGGAACTACAACGATCCGACGGGACAGAACGCAGCGGCGCTGAACGGTTTCGTTTACACGGCCGCGCACGATGCGCGGACGCTGACACCACCCTTCACCGACACGGCGGGCATGCGTGCGATGGGGTACTACACGGGCGACGACCTGAACTACTACTACTACATGGCGTCGAAGTTCGGGACCTCGGATCGCTGGTTTAATCCGATCATGACGCGCACGCACCCCAACCGGATGTATCTGATCGCAGGAACATCGGCGGGCTACGCCTATCCCGAAGGAACCGACGCGCAGGATTCTGCGAAGCTGTCGGTGAAGACGATTTTTGACGAGTTACAGAGTGCGGGCATCAGTTGGAAAATCTACGTCGATCCGACCAACAGCGGGTGCACGCAGCCCTATCAGGCGTCTTGCCTGATCAATCTGAGCTACGTGAACAACTTTACGTTCTCCAATACGCTGGTCTCCCAGTATCCGAACAACATCGCGCCGATCTCGCAGTACTTTACCGATCTGCAGAACGGGACGCTGCCGCAGGTGGCGCAGATCGAGCCTCCGACCGATGCCGGGCTCGACGAGCACCCGACAAATAACGATGCTGCTCTGAGCAATATTCAGAGCGGCGCAGCCTGGGTCGCGACGCTGATCAATGGGCTGATGCAGAGCACCTCCTGGAAAGACTCGGCGTTCATCCTGACCTACGACGAGGGGGGTGGATTCTACGATCATGTTGCGCCGCAGCCGGCGGTCAGCCCGGACGGAATCAAGCCAGTGGACCTGCTGCCGGGGGACATTTGTAACGGCACGACGGGTCCGACCTGCGACTTCACGTACACCGGCTACCGCGTGCCGATGATCGTGGTGTCGCCGTATGCGAAGAAGAACTATGTGTCGCACACGGTGACCGATTACACGGCGATCCTGAAGCTGATCGAAACCAGGTTCAATGTGCCGTCGCTGACGAAGCGGGATGCGGCGCAGATGGACATGACCGAGTTCTTCGACTTCAATGCGCCGCC
>DASZYN010000644.1:0-8115 GCA_035545435.1 Acidobacteriaceae bacterium
GGGCCGGAGGCCACAGCAACCTGCGCAGGCCGCAGGGCGTAGGCGAATGCGTAGATCACGCCGCCCATCACCAGCGAAACGACCGCGAGCACCAGACCGCCCGTCGTCGAGAAGCTGCCGGTACCGGTGAACAGGCCAAACCAGGTCACCTGCAGGCTCGAGCTCAGTGCGAAGGAGCTGACAACAGGCAGCAGCAGGAAATTGACAGCAAGTTGCGGCGCGATGCCCAGCACAATGTTTCCCGCAGCCATCAGGCCCATCGCCCATCGCATGGCGAGGGGAGCCTCGTGCGCGTTCTCAGTGTCCGCCGTCGGCGTGCCGAGAAAGACCGAGCTGGTGGCCTTCGCACAAAGAAAAACTGTACCGAGGCTCACGATCCACGCGACCAGGGCAGGAACAATCCATCCCGCTTCGAGTGCGGCCGCATAAAGCATCCACTTGCTCACGAATCCGCTGAGCAGAGGAATCCCGGCCATGCTCCCCACGCCGACGAGCCAGGCCAGCGTCGTTCGTGGCATACGCTGCGCCAATCCGCCGAGCCGATTCATATCGCGGGTTCCCGTGGCGTGCTGAACTGCACCGGCGTTCAGGAAGAGTCCGCCTTTGAAGAAACCGTGGTTCAGACAATGCAGCAACCCGGCGATGATGGCGAGCGACGTGCCGATGCCCAGGGCCATGATCATGTAACCGATCTGGCTCACGGTGGAGAAGGCGAGCATGCGCTTCAGGTCCGTCTGCACCATGGCGTACATCACGCCCACCACCATCGTTACGCAGCCGATCCACACCAGCGAAGAGCCCCACAGATGCGGCCATATTCCAAAGCTGTGCATGCGCGCGGCCAGGTACACACCCGCCGTGACGTAACAAGCGGCATGCAGCAGGGAACTGACTGGTGTCGGCGCGGCCATCGCGTCCGGAATCCAGGTGTGCAACGGAACCTGCACCGACTTTGCAACCACCGCGATCAGCATGAGTACGAAAACAACAGCGGTGAAGTTGCGCGTTACGGCGGGATCGGTCCACAGTACCGTTCCCGCGCGGTGATACAGGATAAGGATGGCTGCCAATAATCCGTAGCCCGCAAGATGGGTCATCAGCAGAACCTTGCGTGCTCCGGCCACGGCTTCCCGGTCGGTGTACCAGAAGCCCACCAGGCTGAAGGAGCAAAGGCCGATCACTTCCCAGAAGAGATACAGAAGGATGAGGTTCGCGCTCCAGACCAGCGCGACAAAGCCGCCAATAAAGACGAGCATCGCAGCGTAAAAGCGCGTGGCCGCACGGTCGTGTTCCATATAGGCGACGGAGTAAAGCAGGACGATCGTGCCCAGCCCGGTTCCCATCAAAGCAAAAAGCAAACCAAGGCCGTCAACATGTACAGCCAGCATCAGCGGCCCGTCCCAGGAGAAGAGATTGAAATCGATCACCTGCCCGGCGTGAATGGAAGGAATCAGCAGAAGCACGAGCAGGGCTGCAGGCAGGCTGCTAGCCGCGGCGAGGATTCCCTTGATGCGTGCTGACCGAAGAGGTGCGACTGCCAGCTGCAGCAGCGCGCCGAACAGGAGCACGCACGGTGCGGCAAGGACGAGTGCCTGACCGTGAACGTCCACCAGCGTCACCTCCCGCTGTCACAGCCGCGCGCCTCGCTCGTTTGCGGGCTGGATCACGCTGCGACATCGGCCGGAAAGGCGTGGACAGTTGAGCTGAAAGAACGGGCTCCCGATGAACTCTGTGCGCGCCGCGGCACAACGCCGAGCACGGCATCGTGATTAGCACGTTGCATATGCGATGCGCTGTGACTGGCATCACTGCAAAACACATCTGCCTCTGCTTAAACATGGCGAGGCAGTTTCTGCACGATTCACGGCAGTCGTGAACAGGTTCTCCCTCGATGCTGAAGAACCATCGGCTGCAATGCTCCTCGCGCTCTCGTGCTTCGCGCAGATGAAGCAGATGTATCTTTCCGAGTAATCCCTGGGAACACGCTGTTTCCCGGAAAGCTGCTTCGCAGTGAGGAGGTAGCGGAATGGAAGGCCTTTGGCACACGCGGTTCAACGCAGGTGCCGCACACGGCGATGGCATCGTCGTGCTGCGCAATGGAGAGGTGCTGGGCGGAGATGCCTCGCACATTTACGTGGGCTCGTATCAGACTGATGGCTCACGGGTATATTTCAACGTTCGCGTCAGCCGCTGGCTCGAGGAGGATGGGACCATCTCTCCCGAATCGCCCCAGGCCTTTCTCTTCAGCGGATCGATGGAGGGCAACGCGGCCATTGTTTCAGGCCATCCCGACGACCACCGCGAGGTGACCGTCGCCGTGGAACTGCGTCGCGCCGCGTAAGTCGTGCAGTCGCCTGCGCTGCGGCGCTCAGACTGCCAGCAAAGGAGCGATCATGCCGATTCTCGAGGAGCAGGCGCTGGATGCACCCGAGCGAAGCGCCATCGACCAGATCATCGCGCAGCATGAAGGCCGATCCGGCGCCCTTCTCGGAATTCTGGCCGAGGCGCAGTCGGCCAATTCGCACAGATTTCTCTCCATGCCTGCGCTGCGCTATATCGCGGAAAACTCCGGGATTCCCCCGGCACGCGTGTACAGCGCAGCCACGTTTTTTGCCCTCTTTAATCTCCAGCCGCAGGGGGATAACGTGATCTGCGTTTGTCGCGGAACCGCATGCCATACCCGCGGCTCCCGCGACCTGCTCAACCGCCTGTGTATCGACCTCGGCTTCAGCGCGCCCGACACAACGGCTCTCAGCGAGGCCGATAAGCTCGCGCTCACCACTGCGGACCGCAGGTTCACCATTCGCACCGTGGCCTGCTTCGGGCAGTGTGCGCTGGCACCCGTCGTGGAGGTGAACCATCACATCCTGAGCCACGTGAATGAGCGTACGCTGCGCCGCGAAATCGAATCCCTCGGGCAGAGGAAAAAATAATGTCACCCATCCTCGATATCGGGGCGTTCAACGCGGTGCGCGAATCAGGACTCGCCCGGCTCATGCCGAACATTCCACGCATCACTGTCGGCATGGGCACCTGCGGCCGCGGCAATGGCGCTGAAGAACTCTTCCTGGCTCTCGGCGAAGCCATCAATCGCAGCGGCCAGGATGTGCTGCTCGTCGGCACAGGCTGCTTCGGCTCCTGCTTTCAGGAGCCCATGGTGGGCCTCCGCATTCCCGGCTTCCCGCTCATCCAGCTGCGCCACGTGCAGGCGCGCGATGCGGGCCGCGTTCTCGAGGCCGTCGCCAGTCGCGTCATGCCGCCTGACCTCATCTTTTGCAAGATCGAAGAGTGGGACCACATCACCACCCGGCTGACCTACGGACAGGCCTGGCCCGAGATTCCGCACTGGCACGAGATCCCGTTCTTCCGCGGTCAGAAAAAAATCGTCCTCCGCAACTGTGGCCTGATTAACCCCGAGGACATTGAAGAGTACATCGCGGTCGGCGGCTATCAGGCCCTCTATAAAGTTCTGATCGACGCTCGCCCCGAGTCCGTTATCGAGCAGATCAAAGCAGCGCGCCTGCGTGGCCGCGGGGGAGCAGGATTTCTCACCGGCAATAAGTGGGATTTCCTCGCCAAAAGCAAGTCCGAAACCAAATACATCATTTGCAATGCCGACGAAGGCGATCCCGGCGCTTACATGAATCGCAACGAGATCGAAAGCGATCCGCATTCGCTGCTCGAAGGCATGATCATCGGCGCTTATGTCATGGGCGCCGCGCACGGCATCATCTACGTGCGCGCCGAGTACCCACTTGCCGTGCATCGTCTCACCCGTGCCATCGAGCAGGCTCGTGAATATGGACTGCTCGGCCACAATATCCTCGACCGGCGCTTTAATTTCGATATTGAACTCGTCCAGGGAGCAGGAGCCTTCGTCTGCGGCGAAGAAACCGCATTGATCGCCTCGCTCGAAGGCAGCTCCGGACGTCCGCACGCCCGCCCGCCCTACCCGGCTCAAAAAGGTCTCTGGGGTCAGCCGACCAATATTAATAATGTTGAGACCTGGTGCAACGTCGCGCCTATCGTCAGCCGCGGCCCCGCATGGTTCGCAGAAAACGGCAGCAGCAAGAGCCCCGGCACCAAGGTCTTCTCGCTCGTCGGCAAAGTGCAGAACACCGGCCTCGTCGAAATGCCTCTTGGAACCCCGCTCCGCACTTTCATCTACGACATTGGCGAAGGCGCAGTCAACGGCCGCAAAGTGAAAGCCGTGCAGACCGGCGGCCCCTCGGGCGGATGCATTCCGGTCGAGATGCTCGACACGCCCGTCGACTACGAATCCCTCGCGCAGATCGGCTCCATCATGGGTTCGGGTGGCATGGTTGTGATGGATGAAGACAACTGCATGGTCGATGTCGCGCGCTACTTCATCGAGTTCACCCACTCGGAATCCTGCGGGCGCTGCGTTCCGTGCCGCATCGGTCTCGACAAAGCACTCCGCATCCTGAATTCCATCAGCGAAGGCAACGGAACCCATCACCAGCTCAATCTCCTCGACGAACTCGGCCGCATGATCCGCGAATCCTCTCTCTGCGGGCTCGGCCAGAGCGCGCCGAACCCGGTCCTCACCACCATCCGCCACTTCCGCGAGGAGTACGAGGACCACATCGTTGCCCGCCGCTGCCGCGCCGGCGTTTGCCAGGAACTCGCGCTTTCCCCCTGCGAAAACAGCTGTCCGCTGCGCATGAACATCCCGCGCTTTCTCGATCTGTGCCACCAGGGCCGCCTTGACGATGCTTTCGAATCGGTCATCTTCGACAACCCTCTCCCCGCATCGACCGGGCGCGTTTGCCAGCATCCCTGCGAGAACCGCTGCCGCCGCCAGGCCTTCGATCAGGTCGTCAACATGCGCGAGGTGCATCGGTTCATTGCAGACTCCGTCTTCCAGTCCGATCGCTTCGAACCGCTGGCCGCGCGCATTGCAGCCCGCCGCTTCCCGCCCACCGGAAAGAAAATTGCCGTAGCCGGTTCCGGCCCTGCAGGCCTCACGGCTGCCTTCTACCTTGCGCTGCTCGGCCACGACGTCACCGTCTTTGAGGAGCGTGAAGAAGCCGGCGGCATGCTGCGTTACGCCATCCCCGAATATCGCCTGCCCAAAGCCGTGCTGCGCCGCGAGGTCGAACTCATCCAGCGAGTCGGAGCAAGGATGGTGTTTAACACTCGCATTGGCGTTGACATTACCCTGAACGATCTTGCTGCCCAGTTCGACGCGGTCTTCCTCTCCATCGGAACGTGGAAGGAATCCTGGCTCTACCTTCCCGGCACCGAACTCAAAGGTGTCTACCCCGCGCTGAACTTTCTCGAGTCCGTCGCAAGAGAACAATCCATCATCCCCGGCTCCCGCGTATGCGTGATCGGCGGAGGCAATGCCGCCATCGACTCGGCGCGCACGGTTCTTCGCATGGGCGCCGATGTCTCCATCCTCTATCGGCGCGAGCGCAAGGACATGCCGGCGATCGACGAAGAAGTCCAGGCGGCTGAGGACGAAGGCGTGCGCTTTGTCTTCCTCGCCGCGCCGCATCGCATCCTGGGGGATGCCGAAGGCAATGTTAAAGCCATCGAAGTGGTCAAGACTCGTCTGGGCGAATATGACAAGTCGGGCCGCCGCAAGCCCGTTCTCACCGATGAAGTCCAGCGCCTCCGCTGCGACAGCGTGATCCTCGCCGTCGGCGAAACCTTCGACCTCGACTTCTGCCGCGCCTCCGGCCTGGCTTTGAACGAAGACGGCACCATCATCGTCGATCGCTTCACGCTCGAAACCAGCCGCCCCGGCTTCTACGCAGGCGGAGACGTCATCACCGGCGCCTCGAACGTGTCGAATGCCATGGGGGGAGGGAAGCAGGCCGCCCGCGTGATGGACCAACGCCTCATGGGCGAGCAGCGCTGGGATCGCCTGTTCCCCGCCTTCGAATACAGCCACGAACCGTCGCGGGAAACCAGCCTCAGTCCGCGCCACGCAGCGCCGGTGCTGCCCGTGGCGATGCGCGTTCACTCCGAGGATGAAGTGGTGGCGCGCCTCGATACAGCCTCGGCACGCGAGGAATCCGCGCGCTGCCTGCGCTGCGATCTGCGCGTCACCGCGGGAGCCGAAGCACCGTGAAGGAGACCAACGTGCCAAAGAAGACGATTTCCGCGCGCATCGACGGTGAGCTGATCACCGCGCGCGAAGGCCAGACGATTCTTGAAGCCGCCACCGCGCACGGAAGGCACATTCCTACTCTGTGCTGGTTCAAAGGCCTCAGCGCTGTCGGTTCCTGCCGCGTCTGCATGGTCGAGCTTGAGGCCACCGACCGTCTGGTCGCTGCCTGCACCACGCCCCTCCAGGACGGCATGTCGATCCGAACGAATTCTCCCCGCCTCACGCTCTACCGCAAAATGGCCGTCGAGCTCTTGCTCGTCGAGCGCAATCACGTGTGTTCGGTCTGCGTCTCCAACGGTCACTGCGAATTCCAAAACCTGATGATCTCTCTCGGCATCACCCACTCCCGCTTCTCAACCGACAGTCCCGGCTACCGCGTCGACATGAGCTATCCCCGTTTCGTACTCGATCAGAACCGCTGCATCCTTTGCACTCGATGCGTGCGGGTGTGCGCGGAGATCGAAGGCGCCGCTGTATGGGAGGTTGCCGCACGCGGAATCTCCTCGCACATTGTCAGCGATCTGAATGACGACTGGGCTCACGCGAAAAACTGCACCGGCTGCGGCAAATGCGTCCAGGTGTGTCCAACAGGCGCCCTGACCGAGCGTGAAGTCGCCGTCATCCAACCGCTGAAGCGAAGCGAAAATATCTCCAGACTTGCCGGCAAGGTCGCGCGCCGCGACTCATCCGTGTGATCCAGTTGCGAGTCCTGAAGGCGAACGCCGCATCGTGACCGTTGAGGTTTTGGATTCTCACATCGATCGCCGCAGCCGCGCGCAAAGTATCGCCAGGTACGAAATGCTCATTCGTCTTCAGGAACGACACGGATGATGGCCTCCAGCTTGTGTTCCTGGTCTGGAGCGAGCGAGATCGCCGAGTCGAAAATGTTACTGGCCTCCACGCAGGCGAATTGTTGCCACTCATCCTTTCCCAGATCGGCAGGCAAAGCCGCCCAGCCCGGTCCCGGGTTCCAGACCACAGTGTTCGCCGAGTTCACTTTCTCGGTCAGTAACCTTCGACGCCATGTCGCATCGATTAGCTCCACAGGGCCATAAGCGTCGATGTAGGCGTTGTCTGTCCGCCCTGTAAAGATCAGGTCTCCGGATTGGTTCTTCCGATGGTTGCCATCGACATTATCCAGATAAGAGCTCTGATCGAGACCGCGAATGCGCACCTTTGCCGCGTTGCCCACCTGGAAGTATGTGTGCAGCGCCTCCTCAAATCGAAAAGGGCTTTGCCCCGTATTCTTCACGTTGAGCTCAAGCCGAAGAGATTTGCCAATGGATACTTTGTGCACCACGCGAAAGGCGTGCGGCCACCATCGATGCGTCGATTCATCATCCTCCGCAGAGCACATGACAACAACGGATTCTCCTTCGATTTGCACCGACTCAAGCTGCCATTCCTTGGTGCGAACCACGCCGTGGACGGGGGCCGATGGATCGTCGGCTTTGGCTCGAAACCATGGGAAGCAGATCGGAACTCCCCCGCGGATCGCGAGGCCGTCCTGCCAATTGGAATGCGCGCTGAGGAAAATCGCCTCCTCGAAGTTCATCGGCTTCCATGACGTCAGGTGGGCGCCATGAAGATAGATCTCCGCCGAAGCCCAGGGAGCGGTCACCCGTATTTTGGGCAACCCGCCGTTTCCGGAGACCACTGTAACCATATTCGGAATACCAAATCTGCGGTTCAGCCCGTCGATCTGTGATTGGTTCATTTGATACAAGAGTCTATCGAAAGTCGTGTGGCGTCACCTGGCCTCCCGATTGAGAGAACACCATGCCCCTTCGGCACATCGCCGGTCGTAAAATGAAAAGACTCGCCGTGAACCGCGCCGCCCATCTTCTTCTCGCTTTTACGTTCGCCACACTTCCAGCTGTGTCAGTCCACGCTGCCGCGGCGAACGGCTCGCGGCCAAAGCGCCTGATCGCGGCCCTCCTGGCCGAAATCCCGGACACCCCTTCGGCTCTCGCGGT
>DASZYN010000645.1:0-17443 GCA_035545435.1 Acidobacteriaceae bacterium
GCGCCGATTCCCTGGTTGCCGTTGCGACAGCCCCGGCAAACGTTACAAAATGATCGGGACACAACTCATCCGAGTTGTGGCCTGAGAGCAAAGTTTAGAGCAGGACGGCTAAAAGGTGATCCGTCCCGAGAGTTGGAAATCCCGACTTCCGGTGTTGCCGGTTGCGCTGCCAACGGTGCCGAAGGCCGCATTGTTCATATTGGCCTGAATTCCGCCAAAGGTGACTTTGTTTGGAATGTTCTGGCAATCAGCCCGGAGGATAAACTTCCAGCGCTCGGTAATGTCGAACGTGCGCGAGACACTGCCGCTGAGGTCATAGGTGCTCGGGTTTCGCAGCCCGCCATAGGCAAGAACACGGGGAGCGTCGCCGAACATGAACGATCCGGCATTGCAGTAAGGCCCGCTGCTGCTGCCGCATGGGACAGCGGTTTTGCCGTCGCCGGCAACGCCGGTGGCGTCCGCTGTACTCGGAACGTACCCCTGCAGGTAATGAATCGTACCAAAGGTCTTCGCCGTGATGCCCTTGCCCCAACTGCCGTTTTGACGGGTGGTCTTTGCGGAAAAGGCAGGATTTAAATCGGGCATGCATGTGCCCGCGCCCGGATGTGTGGAACCATTGCAGGCGGACGATGTAACGAGCAGCGGAGTCCCGGAGTGGTAGGAGAACAGCCCGGACAAATTCCACCCCCGAATCAGTGAACGCGTAAACCAATTCCCTGATCCCCAGCCTTGTCTCCCGAAGGGCAGGTGGTAAGTGCCGTAGGCATTCAGGTCCTGTGGGATGCTGTTGGCGCTGATGGAACGATCAATGCGGTTCTGCGGCCAGGACCTGCCGGTGAGGGTGTAGGCCGCGGGGATGGCAAAGCCACTGCGTTGCGTTCCCGCGTCGTCGATGTTTTTGGAGTAGGTATAGTTCACGGTGAGGTCAAGTCCGTGTGACATTCGCTTACGCAACTGAATCTGCAACGAATGATACGAGGCATTCGCGCTCGAAGTGCCCCATGTGTCGCTCACACTGGAGAACTGCGGCATCCAGGTCAGCATGTGACCTATGGTCGCCTGACCACCATTGATGACCGCGGCATCTTCATAACTGGAATAAGGCGGTTGGATCCCTGGAATGATCGCCTGCGCTTTGGCTACATTGGTGGGGGTTGCAGGTGAGTTGAGCAGCGAGCCCAACGACCAGTACGCGGGGTTAATCTGGTTTACATACTTGCCCCGCATGTTGCTGGCCCCGGCTATGAAATGACTCTCTGTGCCGGCATAAGCAGCCATGATAGTGATGTCGTTGGTAACGGCGCGCTGAACTGAGAGGTTCCAGAAATTAAATTGAGGCGCGCGGCCGGAAAGATATGGATCCGGATATCCGGGGGCACTGCCGGCGGTTATGAACTTTCCATCGCTCCCTACTGTGTTGCCAACGTTCAGGGTTTGGCTGACTGAGCCGGGAGCCGTAATCGCGGGAACAGTGTAACCGGGACCGCCAAAAGTGGTGTTATCGAGTCCCATCGCTTTGAAAGCATCGCTGTTGTTTAGGTAGAAAGAAGGCCCTGCGTCAGGTCCCGCTGCGTTATCCGGGAAGCTTGGTGAACTGGTGAAACCCAATTGTCCTGTGCCGCTGTAGGTCCCTCCTGCGCCGCCGGTGCCACCCGCGTGCGAATAGACTGTAGCGAAACCGGCACTGATTACGGTCTTATCGTTGAGGGAATAGGCGATGCCGACTCGTGGCTGCCAGTTTTTCCAATACGTGTGTACAGGCGACACACAGTTACAGGACACGCTGGAACCGCCCCATGACCCGGCGAACTGCAGAGCTCCTTTGTTGCCCGTGACCGGGTTCGTGATATTTGGATTCAGGAACGAGTACCGGTCGAGAACCTCATGGTAGGGCGGCAGGTAGTCCCACCGGAGGCCCAGATCGAGGGTGAGCTTCGAAGTGACCTTCCACTCATCCTGAAAATAGGGGGCGTAGGTATGATAGCGGCCGCCTAGCACGGAAAAGGGTTGAAGCGTGATACCGGTGCCATTGACGGCGCCGAGCAGGAAACTGGCGTAAGAATAGCCGGTATTGCCTCCATAGGCATAGCTGGAACCGCTTGGCACGACCGAAGCGGTTTCAGGTGTACTGAATGCCATGGTCAAAGCCGAAGTCGGGCCGTCATAAACAGACGCGTTTTCTTCCAGTCGCTGCATCTGGAAGCCAAAGGTCATGGCGTGCTTCCCTCTGACCCACATCAGATTGTCGAGGGCGGTATAGTTTTGGCTTACTGTCGTCGCGGTCACGCCATCATTGCCAAATCCCCAGGTATTCGGCGAATTGCTGCCATTGAACTGAATCGTCGGGAATTCGGTAACCGCCTGCCCGTTGGCAGGTACTCCGGAGAAAGTCATGCCCGTGGACGTGGCTTCATAATCTTTGATTCCCTCGGTGAGATTTTTGAGTGGTGGTCCACCGAAATTGCTCCATCCGAAACGGAACTGGTTAACCAGATTGGGCGTGAACGTATAGGCATCTTCGAGATCGATCCAATGGCCGGCAACGATTGAATAATCCGAACCGGTGTAGGGCATTGGCAAGGCGGGGCTGCTGTTGTTGTATGATCCGGCAGCGGTAAAGGGGTACGCCTGGCGATTACCACCAGTGACAATCCCGGAGATGCGCTGCTTTTGGGAGACGTCGTAGTCGATGCGGGCAGAATAGAGCCAGTTATCGTACCCGGAGGGAGGGCCGGCGAGATAGTTGCCGCTGATCGCCGACGTGGTGGGATCGGGCAGGAACTTCTGCATGTATTGAGCGATCGGCGAGATTTCGCTCGCCGGGATCACGTTAACGGGAGCGCCGGTCGGGGTGGGATTTCCGCCTGGGCCGGGTGCGGCGCCAGGGCCATAGCCGAACTGATACCGGCAGGGGCCATTCGTGCTGTGGGCTGTGCAACTGGCGAGGGTAGTCGGATCGTAGATGGCATAGCCCGGACCCCCATTGGACGCGAGCAACGCGGAGAAGTCGCCAGTGCGAAAGGCGGTGGTTGGAATCGTCACCTGGCTTGGATTGGGAGCGGCGCGTGAGTGGAACTTGTCGTACGAAGCGAAGAAGAACAGCTTGTCTTTTCCGCTGAAGAGGAGAGGAATGGAGACAGGGCCGCCCACCGATACAGTGAACTCATTTTGGTGATCCATCGGCTTGCCGGCGGGAACGCTGGTGATCGCGCCGTTCACGAGTTCCTTTTTCGTATTGGCGATGGCCGTAAATCCCCAGGTGTCGAAGATGGTGTTGCGCACATAGTCAGCCACCGTGCCGTGATACTTGTTGCCTCCGGATTTAGTGGTGTAATTGACCATTCCGGCTCCCTGATATTCGGCGGAAGCCCCATTTGTGACTACGTTGATCTGGTCAATGGCTTCAGCAGGAACAATATTGAGGATCGGCCGATTGTCACCGATCTGGCTGATGGTAGTCAGGGGAATGCCATCGAGATAAACCTCTTCGACGCGGCTCGCGGTTCCCGAGAAAAGCGAGGACCGCGAACCGGGTTGTGCTCCCGGCAGCAAATTGGACATGGCTGTGATGTCGCGCTGCTGATTGTTCGCCAGGATCGGGAGATCGAGATAGACGTCACTGCTGATGGTGGCGCCGAGCGTGGCATCCGTGGTGTCAAGTGCCGGGGGAGCCGCGGTCACCGTGATCTGCTGGGTTTCGGCACCAACCTGGAGTGAGACATTCAAAGTCGTGGCATTCATCGAAACGACCACGAGGTTCTGCTGGCGGAACTGCCGGAATCCGGAAGCAGTCACAGTGACCGTGTAGTTTCCAGGAAGCAGCGGCGAAATTACGTAAAGGCCGCTCGAAGTGCTGGTGCTGGTTGTAGCAATTCCGGTTGCGCTGCTGACGGCGCTCACCGTCGCTTGCCTCACAACCGCACCCGAAGAATCTGTGACAGTGCCCTGGATGGAACCTTCGCCCGCGGTCTGCGCCTGAAGATGAGGAATCAGACACAGTGAGAGCGCCAGGCTCGCGGCAAAAATGGCGCGACTGAAACACTCCCGCCAGGCAGGCAGGGTATGCATCTTCATAGAGCCTCCAAAAGACGACAGGGTTGGGGATTGCAGAACTAGTACAACTTCGGGACACTAACGGACCTTAACAGCGTCTGTCAATAGAGGATGTGTTTCAATATAGAAAATGCGGACGGACCTCTGTCACAGCAAGAGCCAGGGTTCAGTCAATCCGCGAGAGTCAAATATTCAGATCAGAGGGTGTTAGCGTTGCCGTTCGGATCTCCGAGAGTGGCCTGGGCCGTGCAAGGAAAGGCGATTCTGCTGGCAAGGATGATGATCCTGTTGCCATGGCTGGGTGCCCTTGCTCAACCGGCAGGCTGGAAGCTTGTCTGTACAGACACTCCGCGCCACGGTGAGACATCGATCATCGGGGCCCGCTATGAGAGAGCGCTGCATGATTTCGGATTTGATCTTGCACCGTCACCACCATCGATCCACGGCACATGCGTTGCAGGGACGCCGTTCTATGTCTCCGTACAGGAGCCGGACGGGGACTATCGTGTGACGGTCCTTCTGGGGGCAGAGCAGTCCGCCTCCGTCACCTCAGTGAAAGCGGAGGCTCGGCGCCTGATGATCTGGAACGCCCCGACGCCGCCCGGTCAGACCATTCAGCGCAGCTTCGTCGTGCATGTCCGGAGGCCGGCTGTTAACGCATCGGAAAACGTGCGTTTGAAACCTCGCGAAGTCGGCAACCTGGACTGGGATGAAAAGCTGACACTCGAATTCACCGGAGACCATCCTTCGTTGCGGCGGATTGAGATTCAGCCCGTTAGAGTGCCAACTGTCTATCTGGCCGGTGACTCTACCGTTGTTGATCAGGATGATGAACCATGGGCCGCGTGGGGACAAATGTTGCCCGCCTTCTTCAACCCGAAGATCGCTGTGGCGAATGAAGCTGAATCCGGGGAAACCATTGCCAGCTTCGCCGCCGAGCACCGGTTCGACAAGATCTTCAGCACTCTTCGATCGGGTGACTACCTGCTGATGCAGTTCGCGCACAATGACCAGAAACCGGGTCGCGGTTTCGTTTCTATTTCCGAGTACAAGGACCTGTTGCGACGATACATCGCGATGACGCGGAAACGAAAAGCTCATCCGATTCTCGTGACTTCAATGAACCGGCGAAGGTTCAGTGCAGAAGGCAGGATTGTGGCAACACTCGGTGAATATCCGGACGCGATGCGTGAGGTTGCACGTGAGGAGAAGGTTCCCCTGATCGATCTGAATGCCATGAGCAGAACTCTGTTCGAGGCCATGGGTCCGGATGGCACGCTAAAGGCCTTTGTGCACTATCCGGCGAATACTTTTCCGGGACAAATCGAGGAGCTCAAGGACGACACTCACTTTAATTCCTATGGAGCACTTGAACTTGCAAAGTGTGTTGTGGAGGCGATTCGGGAACAGAATCTGCCGCTGGCGAATTTTCTGAATCCTGATCCGCAGCGTTTCGATCCGGCGCATCCAGATCCTCCCTCGATCTGGGAGCTCCCCACGGATCCCTTTTGGTCACAGCAAAAGCCATACGAGCGCTAGGTATTTGCGTCTCGTCCTGCACCTCGGATTGAAAACTGACTTCACCCAGGAGGCTGGATTTTGAAGAATTCTTTCGGGAAAAATCGCGGGCTATGCGTCTCGCTGCTTGCACTCCTGCTCCCGGTGATGGCCCATGCTCAGAAGCCCGCATCCACTGTCGCGCCGGGAGCGGTCGGGTCGTTTCCTTCCTGGCAGCCGGGCCAGGAGCCGCCGACGTCGTGGGTGGATGCCTCCACCGGACATCGAGTGGTACGACTCACGCGCGAGCCGGACTCCGCGAGCTTCTATTTCAACGTGAACGCTTACACGCCGGACGGTAAGGAAATGGTGTACACCACCCCGGACGGCATTTCGGTGCTCGATCTCACGACATGGAAGACGCGGTCTGTGGTCGAGGGGCATGTGCGCACCATCGTCGTCGGACACAAGACGCCCAGCGTGTTCTACATCAAGCCGGAAGAGCGAAGCCTTTATGTCACCAATGTCGACACGGGTGAGACGCGAAAGCTGGCTATTATGCCGGCTCGCGGCTCAGTAGCGACCGTCAATGCCGATGAAACGCTGGCGGCGGGCACCTACATCGAAGGCACAGGCGGACCGGATTACAACCAGCCTCCGCCGGGTGACGGGCACGCCCAGGATCAGCGCGGAGGATCGCAGCAGACGCACAACATGCTGCAGCCGCTGAACAAGGGACAAATGATGGAACAGCGTCTTGCCGCGCGGCTGCCGCTGGTTCTGTTTGTGATTGATCTGCGTACCGGCAGCTTGCGGCCCCTGCTGCACAGCACTGACTGGATCAACCATCTGCTCTTTTCTCCGACGGATCCCAATCTTCTGATGTATTGCCACGAAGGGCCGTGGCAGAAAGTCGACCGCATCTGGACGATTCATACCGATGGTACCCACAACACACTCATCCACAAGCGAACGATGTTTATGGAAATTTTCGGACACGAGTTTTGGGCTCCCGACGGCAAGACCGTCTGGTACGACTGGCAGACACCCAAGGGTGAAGATTTCTGGCTGGCCGGCTACAACGTGGAGACGGGAAAGCGGACAGCCTACCACATGCAGCGCAATGAGTGGTCGATCCACTTCAACGTCACGCGCGACGGCTCACTCTTCTGCGGAGACGGCGGCGATCCCGGCCAGGTGGCGCATGCGCTGGACGGCGAGTGGATCGAGCTGTTCCATCCGGAGATGATCAAGGGCCAGGGAATCAACGAGCCTGGCTTCTGGCAGCCCGGCGTTTTTCACAGTGAGCATCTGGTGAACATGTCGCGGCATAACTACCGGCTGGAGCCGAACGTGAGTTTTACTCCGGATCAGAAGTGGGTCCTCTTCCGGTCCAACATGTTTGGGCCAACCTATGTCTTCGCCGCGGAAGTGGCAAAAGCGAAAACCGGCGACTAACGGGGTTCTTACAGGAGCCAGCGGCCGTCAGCGGTTTTCCAATCGGGCCGCAAGCCGCCGTTTCGCCTCCGGCCACTCCGACGCGACGATCGAATATCGGGCGGAGTTGCGGGCGATGAAATCGGAGGCCATGCGATGAGCGCGAAGGATGCCTTCAAATCTGGCTCCGATGCGTTCGATAGCAGCGCGAGAACGCTCGTTGCGCTCGTCGGTGTGAAGGCAGACGCGCAGCACGCCCCAACCTTCAAAGGCGTGGGTCAGCATCAGAAGCTTTGCTTCGGTATTTGCTGGGGTGCGGATCGAGGAGGGCTCGAGCCAGGTGTAACCAATCTCGCATACATCGGGATGCAGCCGACCATGGCGCTCGTGGTTTTCGGGCCAGGGAAAGCGTTCGATGTCGAAGAAGCGCGTCGAGCCGATAACCGCTCCATCGGCCTGGCGGACCGTTGCAAACGGAACCGCAACGCCTTCCTGTCGCCAGCCGATCGCTGTGTCTACATATTTCGTCATCTTCGCGACTCCCTGGGGAACGACGGTCCAGCGATAGAGATCGCCGGCATTCGATGCGGCGGCAGCCAGGGGCTCGACATGCCGGGCTTCAAGCGGTTCCAGCCGCACGTGCCTGCCGCTGAGAGTGAAAAGTTCCTGATTCATCGTCTGGTTCTCCCTGTGTGTTCAGTGCGTCCTGACGGATCTCCATAGAGGATTCCGCGGCCATGGGTCCCGACGTACACGCGCCCATAGACGCGGGGATCGCCCGTGATCTGCAGGATGAGACCCCACTGATGCTGATGGTCATTGATACGGGTCCAGGTTCTGGCCTCGTCGATGGAACGAAAGATGCCGTACTGGCCCTCCGTGGTTCCGACAAGATAGATCGTGGGGTAGGTGTGACCCGGGGCCGCTTTGCCGAAGCCAAAAGCCTCTATCTCTGTTGCACTGGGTATGCGCTGGAACGAGATCTCCTCGCCTGTCTGATCCGTGAGGTTCGCATGATAGAGGCCGTCAAAAGCCGCGAACCAGAGGTCGCCGCTGCGTCCCGGCGCAGCGTAGAGATGGTCCTGGCCCCCGCGTGGATCGCCGCGCGGAGCAGGCGATGCAGGGGGAGCACTTTGCAGCGTGAAGTGCTGGGCCGCAAATCTGGCTGCGGCGTCCGTGCTGCGGTACAAAGTGTGGTCCAGAAGCGAAGCGGCGTAGAAGATGTCGGAATCCTTCGGATCGGCGATCACCCGTGTGCCGGTGGGCAAACCCTGGGCAGTTTTCCATGTCGCTCCACGGTCGTGCGTGAGCGACGGCGTTTCGCCTTGGGGGGTCCAGACCCACGTCGCACCGTCCGCGGAGACAGCGATCGATCCTGCATGGCTGGCTGGCGACGGAGCCTTTGAGGTGGGCTTCCAGGTATGGCCGGAGTCGGCAGAATAGCTGATGTTTTCCCCCGGCTTGTGCTCGGCGCTGATGCCGACGCGCACCAGAACTTCGGGTCTAAGCGGGGCCGACACGATCCCGGTTGTATTGCCGAAACGGGGCGGCGCCGAGGAGCCTTCTGGCGCGGGACGATCCAGGTCCCAATGCACAAATCCGCCATAATCGCCAATTGCGCTGATCAGAGAAGCGCCATTTACCGGGCTGTCGAGCTGCAGTGCCACGGTTTCCTCGATCCCTGGGACCAGAATGCTCCAGTGTGTGGACTGGCCGCGATCGACGGCGCTCAGGTCAAACGTCTCCAGTCCGCCATACCCGGTGCTGAAAACAGCGTGGTCCGAGTTGGCGGGGTCGATCTCAACATCGAACATCCAGTGGATTGGGGTCGTGTGCACATAGGGCGCAAGCGAGTCGTCGACGATGCCGCTGTGCACGCTGCCGAAGAGCGGTTTCCACGTTGCACCCGCGTCGGTGGAACGGAAGATCGTCTCGCCACCATCGAATCCCGGACGGCCAAACGTGCTGGCGATGACGTTTTGAGGATGGTGCGCGTCGACAGCAACGGCGGCGTAGCCGAATTCCTTGCTGCCTCGCACGGGATGTTCCGGCGTGACATCAGTCCACGCGCCGGTGTGCGTGTTCAGCTTCCATACGGCACCGTCGGTCATGCGCGAAGGGCCGGGCGCGGTGCCATAAGAGATATAGAGAAATCCATCGGACGAAAGGGAAGAGCGTGTTGGCCGATATTGCGCCGGAGCATTCGCAACCGGCCGCCATGTTGCTCCGGCGTCTTTCGAAACAAAGAGGGTGGGCCGATTCATGAGAGAAACGCCAGCGTAGATCGTCTCCGTGGCCTTATGCGCATGTCCGGGTTTCGAAACAAAGTGAATGAACACGATGCCATCGCCGTGCGCTGGGGCGGCTTCCGTGATGTCGGGAAAACTCGCGACGCGCGACCAACTGGCACCGCGGTCGTGTGAGCGCCACAAGCCATCGTGCCGCGTGCCCAGAAAGAGAATACGACCATCCCGGGGATCGACGGCGAGCCTTTCTCCGTTGCCCCGACCGTCCTCATTGGCGCCGAACTTGATCGGGACATCCGCTCGCTGAAACGTCCGGCCGCGATCCGCGGAGCGAAGAATCGCTCCGTCCGGCGCGCTCGAGTTGGTATAGGTGCCACAGGCCATGTACAGCCGGTCGGGATCAGACGGATCAATCGCGATCGACTCTACGCCCATCAGATTGTGGTCGCGCTCTCCGATCCAGTCCAGCAAGGGTTGCCAGCGATGGCTCGCCTGATTCCAGCGGTACGCGCCTCCGATGTCCGTGCGTGCGTAGCGGACGCCGGGTGCCGAAGGGTGAAAGATAATGCCGTCGACGAACCCGCCGCCGACGATCTGCACGTTCTTCCAGGTGTAGTGTTCCGAGGGCGTGCGCTGCGCCGGACCTGTGACGGCCGTGAACAGAAACAGGCAGGCTGCGAAACGGGAGACGTTCAAACAGCAGTGATCCTTAACTGGAATCGCGGAGACAGTGTGGCACCAGTTTATTGCACATCGACTCTAGCAATGCACGCCCAAGAGAACCTTAGATCATTTCCGGTGAAGGAGCACAGTTCTCGGGAAACAGGCAGCGCCACGACGAATCAAGGCAGAGCCAGCGCTGTGTACTGAACCAGCTGGTCGGCAGCTCGGGGATGTGAAGCAGGCCGTGCCCTCGGATGCAGAACAACTCGGTCCCGTTCCACGACAGGAAATTGCACGATGCCTGGCCGACGCGGGCCGGGCTGGATAGCTGGCGCAGGCATTCGGGGCAACGGCGGCGCTGATCCTGAAGGGCCCAGCGGAAGCCGAAGAGAAGCGCTGGAAAGGCGGCGCCCACCTGCAGGAAAACCGAAGTGGAGCCGGCCCAGGCGGGGCCTCGGCCGAGCGCGATCGTGGCGAGATAGACCGCGGCGACCAGAAGCAGCAGCTTCAGGACCAGAAAGCTCCACCGCCGCACTGTGATGCGGAAGACCATTCTGCCGCGATACCGGGGATAGTCTCCCAACGGAAGAGCAGTGGTCGCCGGCAGCGCCAGGCAGGCGAGCAGCAAAGCGAAAAGGAAATTCGAAGTTGGCTGCCAGGTGAGCCACGAGATCGAAACGCAGTCGAAGACATGGGTAATGCCCCAGCGAGTTTCCAGCATTATGCGCACACCGCTGCGCGCCGGGGGAAACGCCGCGTCGCGAATGCGTGCGAATGCAAATCCGCGCGCGTGCGGCGACAACTGTCGCAGAGCGGCGTGGTCCTGGAACAGCCAACCCTGCATCGCGCCGGGTAGCCGAGGGCTATCGTCGTGCAAGACGGCAACCAGCACCGATTTTCCGTCGATTGTGGCGGACTGTCCGACGATGCGAGGGTCGCTGCGATACAAGGTGCGCCATGCGGAACGCGTCAGCACAAGAGTCGGTCCAGCGCCGCCGGACGCCTGGTCTGGAACCTGTACACGCAGCAGCCGGAAGAAATTCGCGCTGGCTAGTCCGATCGAGAGCCGGGCCGTCGATTCATGAGCCAGCACAACGTTTTTAACCGTGGGATGGTACCAGGCCAATTCAGAAAATAGCTTCTGCGTATTGGTCTGCCATTCCTGGTATTGCTGCAGCGAGATGCCGGGGGACTCCGCGCCTGCGTAGCCGGCCGGCGAGATCGTGACCAAATCGGCGGCTTGTGAGGGGAAGAGCGGCAACAGCGAACGCCGCGCGCCCGGCAAAATCATGCAAAGAATCAACGCCGCACCCATCAAAGCGGTTAACGTTGCTACGCATCGACCCGCCGATCCGGCCTGCCAGGCAGAAGCTCCGTGTGAGCGCAGATGATCGCGGCACAGCCACCATGCATCAGGAAAAGCGCCACGGCTGAACTCGAGAGGAGTTGTGCCGGGAGAATCGCTCAACTCTGCAGCGGAGGCACGTCGCAGGTGGTAAATCTCGGCATCCCATTCAGCTCTCCAGGCGGCGCGATTCGCCCGCGGCACCAGAAGCGACGCCACGCGCACGTTGGCGCAGGCAAAAATCGTAACCAGTTCGTCGCGCTTCATGCGCGCTCCATCACAGGTGTGGGGATCATCTTTTCCAGGAGCGGATAGCGCACCCATGCGGCTTCCAGCGTAGTCCTGCCGGTACGCGTCAGCCGATAGTATTTGCGCGGCGGACGCTGCTCGGTGTCGGCGATCGACTGTTGCTCCCACTTCGAAACAATCAGTCCGTCGCGCTCCAGCCGCCGCATGGCCGGATAAACGGTACCGCTGGGCAGACCCGTCATCTGCATCACGCTGAAGCCGTAGATGTGGCCGGCGTGGATGGCCTGAAGAATCATGGCAGCGGTGTGCGAAAGCTTCGCGTCAGCCGGCATAGCGGGGATTATACCCTATGTAGCATTCTGTTGACTCGGGTAAAAGAAGTATGCTACATAGGGTGCTCAGAACCGTTATGCTCGAGCTCCAGCATCTGTCCCGAAGCTACCGCGGCATCCCCGCCATCGAGGACGTCAGCTTCCGGGTCCTGGCCGGCGAGATTGTCGGCTTCCTCGGCCCGAACGGGGCAGGGAAGTCAACAACCGTGAAGATCATCACGGGCCTGATTCGCCCCAACGACGGGCGCGTGCTCTTCGAGGGCAAAGACATCCATACCGACCTGATCAATTGGCGCGCGTCCTTTGGCTACATTCCGGAGGAAGCGCACCTCTACGCTTGGATGTCCGCTATGGAATACCTGCAGCTCGTTGGCCGACTGCGCGGCATGCGCGAGCGCGTGATTGAAGAAAAAGCGACAGCGATGCTGGCGCTGCTCGGACTTGAATCCTGGCGCCATTCCCCGATGACTGTTTACTCCAAAGGCATGCGTCAGCGTGTGCTGATGGCCGCAGCGCTCATGCACGACCCCAGGATGCTGGTCTTTGACGAGCCTTTGTCCGGGCTCGATGTGTTGTCGGCGCGACTCTTTCGCGACCTGCTGCACGAGTTGGCTGCCGCAGGCAGGGCGGTGCTGTACATTTCGCACGTGCTTGAAATTGTCGAGCAGATTTGCGACCGCGTTGTTGTGATCGCACAGGGCAAAGTGGTGGCGGATGCTGCGCCATCGGAATTGACCCGCTTGATGGAATTGCCCAGCCTGGAACGTGTATTCGCTCAACTGGTCCGCCAGCAGGATACTCGCTCCGCCGCTCGCGACATTGTGGAAGTGATGCGAATCGGTCATGGCTAGCCCAGCCCGCCAAGCGAAGCCGCCCCGCCATGAGGTCCTCTCCCTGGAAGTGCTGGCACGCCCTGAATCGCAGAGTCCGGAGGGATCGCCGGGGCAGTTCCGCGTCCTGGTGCAGCATTTTCTCGATCGATTTTTCAATAACGAATTGGCGTCAGGCGAGGGCGACGCCAAGACGCGACTGGTGCAGGCCGCCTGCACGATCGGGATTCCTGGTCTCGTCGTTGCTATGTATCTTTATCCCGTCTATCACCTGCCGCGGGGGCACGTTGGCCGGTACTGGGGGCCGCGTCCGTTTTGGTCGCAGGTGGGCGACCACTATTTCTACGTGGTCTATTCGATGGTGGCGATGGGGCTGGTGACCATCTTCGAGTGGGACCTCTTGTTCCCAGACCTCCTCGACGTAGTCGTGCTTTCCCCATTGCCCACACGCTCGTGGAAAATGCTAGGCGCACGGGTGGCGGCGATCTTCATCCTGCTGGGGGCAGCGCTGTTCGACGCAAATTTCCTTGCGCCCCTCGTCCTGCCAGCGGCCGTTGATCCGCCGCATCTGGTCAGATTCTGGGCGGCACATCTGCTCGCCGTGGCAGCCAGCGGAGGTTTCGGAGCAGCATTCTTTCTGGCGCTGGAGGGAGCGCTGCTTGGTCTGCTCGGAGATCGCCTCTTTCGCAAGATCTCGCTTTGGCTGCAGGGCTTGTTCGTTTGGGGGCTGCTGACGCTTCTGTTTCTTTACCCCGCGATGGCGGGGACCATGAGCGGCCTGCTGGCACCGGACTCCCCCGTCGCCGCCTGGGTGCCATCGTTTTGGTTCCTTGGGATATACCAGCGCATTCTCGATGGGCCGTCGACGCCGGCAATCTTTGTACGGCTAGCCCACATTGCTGAGGTCGCACTGATCGCGGCGATCGCGGTGGCCATTGCCTCGTATCCATTGGCGTGGTGGCGCAAGACCCGCAGCCTGGTTGAGGGAACCGCAAAGCGGGAGACACGGAACTGGGCTGTTGCGCCGGTGCAATGGCTGGTACACCTTGCAGTGGCGCGCACACCCGCAAGCCGCGCTATCTGGCAGTTCATCGGTCAGAATCTCCTGCGTATTCCTCGTTACCGGATGGTGCTGGTGATGTACGGCGGTATGGGGCTGGCCCTGCTTTTTGCGACTGTGACTCGCGTCGCGCTGCAACGCGGACATCTCTTGTTTTTCTTTTCCAGGGATGGACTTCGGGCCACCGTGCCGATCGTGGCGTTCTGGACGGTGTCCGGTCTCCACAGCACTTTCCTGGCCCCTGCAGATCAGCGAGGCCGCTGGATCTTCCGCGCGATCCTCGGGAAAGCTGGGATTGCGGAGCTAGTCGCGGCGAAGAGATGGGTTCTCTTCTGGAGCGCGCTCCTGAGCATGACAGCCGCCGGATGTGCGTACGCGCTCGCCGCAGGCCCGCGCAGCTGGTTGTTCGCAGCAGATCAACTCCTGGTTTCTCTTGGCTGGAGCCTCATTCTGACGGACCTTTTCTTCCTCAACGCGACGAGCATTCCGTTTACTGGTG
Organism: Acidobacteriaceae bacterium; assembly: GCA_035545435.1. Taxonomy (GTDB): domain Bacteria; phylum Acidobacteriota; class Terriglobia; order Terriglobales; family Acidobacteriaceae; genus Palsa-343. Next base: position 14,212 of record DASZYN010000645.1, read on the forward strand.
CTCGCCCCAACTCTGCGACGAATTTTGCACTGCTGCTTATTCCTTACCTCGGGTTCTTCCCGGCAGTTGTCATGTTCACGGTGGCGCTGGAACCCGTGCTCGAAGTCAGCGTCGGACATCTGGCATGCGGCGTCGGCCTCGTGGCCGTCGCGCACCTGATCCTGCACGGGATGCATCGCAGCCGTATCGCTGACCATGTGCACGGCATCGAGCCCGACGAAGACGAAGAGGAATTTCCTCTTCGTCTCGGCCTGCGCTATTAGTGCCACTCGTCGGCACTGGGGCCATAGATTGCCGGCACTTTCGCTTCGTTCAGGCGTAAATACACCGTGAACTGGCCGCGATGGTGAGCCAGATGACTCAGCGCGCCGTCGCGAATTTGCGAATAGCGCGGACCTTCGGCGAGGACCTGATCACCCATCTTCAGTCGCCACGGCTTCATCAGGTGCTCTTCTGTTGTGTTTTCGAGAGCGTTACGAGAACGCCTCAGGCCCTCGTCGAGCATGGCGAGGAGTTCTGCGCGGGTTCCCACGGCATGCGTGCGAAACGAGGCGCCACCAGCGTTCAGATCGGTCTCGTCGTTATCGATCATCATCGCCACCCAGCCCGGCATGCCCGCAACCAGCGACGCAAGGTAGCCGAACTCCATCGAGCGCTCATGGGGCTTCCATGAGTTCTGTCCCTCAGGCATGCGCTCCAGTGCCTTGCGTGACGAGGCTGCTTCCGACTCCAACTGCTCCAGGAAAAACTTCTTTAGGTCCATGGCGAATCCTCCGAGGAGGCCATTCTCGGCCTCAGGAGGAACTCTAATCGTTAAAATATGACATCCAATGTCATAATTAGCGAAATATCCCTGGTGGACTATGAAAGCCGATCGTCTGCTCTCCGCGTTGTTTCTGCTCCAGGCTCACGGGCGACTCCCGGAGCGCGAGATCGCCGAACGTCTCGAAGTGTCGCAGCGCACAGCCCACCGAGATATGGAGGCGCTTTGCGCTGCCGGCGTGCCTCTGATCGCACACCGGGGCGTCCGCGGCGGGTGGGAACTCGAAAAGGGTTGGCGAACCCGAGTGCCCGGGCTGGACGAGACGGAGCTGCGGGCCCTCCTGATGGCCCAGCCCAGTGGACTTGGAGACCGGCGTCTGACAGCAGCGGCCGAGCGTGCCTTCAATAAGTTGCTGGCATCCTTATCTCCGCCCATGCGCGCCCAGGCCGAATCGATGCGGGTTCGCCTCCATGTCGATGCCACAGGCTGGCGTCCGACGACCGAGGACCTCTCAGCCCTTTCTGTGGTCCAGGATGCGCTGGAGCGGGACGTAAAGCTAACGTTTCAATACGCAGGGGTCAAAGGCACGACAACATCGCGGACGGTTGATCCCCTGGGACTGGTGTCGAAGCAGACGGCTTGGTATATGGTGGCGCGTGCGCCGGAAGGGATGCGGACGTTCAGGGTTTCCCGCATGCGCGATGCTGTCGCTTTGGCTATCCGTTTTGAACGGCCGCCTCGGTTCAACCTCGCGGTGTACTGGAAGCGCAGCACGGAAGCCCTGCAAACCGGAAGACAGAAATATAAGGCGATCCTCGGGCTGAGTTCCGAAGGAGTCACGGCGCTGGCGCAATGGGTGGCGATGAAACCGCTCGAAGGCAAAAAACTTGATTCGCTCCAAGGATGGCAGGCCTTCGTCGTGGAGTTCGACAGCTTTTACTCGGCGCGCTTTGTTGCGTTGGGCCTGGGAGGATCGGCAGTCGTGCTGGGACCGGAGGATTTGCGCCGCGACGTGGGAGAACAAGCTTCGGCTGTTGCGCGCGCCACTCAGGAATTGTCGTGAACTGAGCTATGCCGTGCGGGCGGCCGCCGCATTCTGTAACCCGCGCGCCTCAATCTCGAATTCGCGCATTTTGTACTTCTGGATCTTGCCCGAGAGTGTAGCCGGGAATTCTGTTACGAAACGGATGTGTTCGGGGATCTTGAAATAGGCGATCTGATCCCGGCAGAAGATTCGAATCTCTTCTTCGGTAGCGGTCTGGTTAGGCGCCAGGCGGACCCACGCGACCACGATTTCGCCGAGCCTTTCGTTGGGAATGCCAACCACCTGAACCTCACTGATCTTCGGATGGGTGTACAGGAACTCCTCAATCTCGCGCGGGTAGATATTCTCACCGCCTCGGATGATGATGTCGCGCGATCGCCCAGTGAGATGAATACAGCCGTCCGGATGCATCACGCCAAGATCGCCCGTGTAGAGCCATCCGTCTGCATCGATGGAGAGCCTCGTGGCGTCCGGCTCCGCGTCATACCCTTTCATCACCGCATACCCACGCGCACACACCTCGCCCTGTTGTCCGACCGGCAGAGTTGTTTTGTCCGACGTGGAGACGATCCTGATCTCCGTCTGCGGCATGGCGCGTCCGACCGTATTTACGCGAATTTCGATTAGGTCATCCGCGTCGGACATGGTCACCACCGGCGAGCTCTCTGTCTGACCGTAGGCGATCACCAACTCCGGGATGTGCATGTCGTGCAGCACCCGCTTCATCAGCTCGATCGGACAGGGCGCGCCGGACATCATACCCGTCCGCAGGCTGGTGAGATCGAACTCGGCAAACTCGGGAAGGGCCAGCTCTGCGACATACATGGCGGGCACCCCGTAGAGCGAGGTGCAGCGCTCGCTGTGCACCGCCTGGAGAGTGGCACGTGCATCGAAGGTCCAGTTGGGAAACACCAGCGCTGCGCCGGTATTGAGGGCACTCATGGTGCCGATCACGCATCCGTAGCAGTGGAAGAGGGGAACGGGGACGCAGACTCGGTCATGTTCGGTGTAGTGAAATCCCTGCGCCAGGAACTGGCCGTTATTGACGATGTTGTGATGCGAGAGCATCACACCCTTGGGCAGGCCTGTGGTGCCGGAGGTGTACTGGATGTTGGCGATGTCCTGCGCGTCGACGCGGTCCGGGATCTGTCCTGGCGCCTCCAGTAGAGCCGTCCAGTCTGGCGAATCGAAGAAGACTGTTTGCCGGAGTTCCAGTGTCAGGTTGTGGCGCGCCCGCCCCAGGATTTCCGCATAGTCGGCACGCTTGTCATGACTCCACAAAAAGAGGGCCTTCATGCGTGACCGCGTGAGGGTGTACTGCAATTCGTGCGAGCGGTAGGCAGGGTTCACGTTGACCAGGGATGCCCCGGCACGGGCTGTGCCCATGTGCATCATGACCCACTCGACGCAGTTGGTCGACCAAA
>DASZYN010000646.1:0-2103 GCA_035545435.1 Acidobacteriaceae bacterium
TTCGTGAACGGATCGTACTCACCCCCGCTCAGCTCCGCCAGCGTCTTCGGCGTGTTGCGGCGCATCGCGTTCACTGTCATCATCAGCGGCGCCAGGATATTCATCTCCGTCCCGCCCCCGGTGTTGCCCTTCGCCCAGTCGATGATCTCCGCCTTCCCCGGCGAAAACACCAGGCTCAGCACCAGCGTGTTGCTGGTTCCAATCCGCTCCACGAGCTGCGGAATATCGAAGTGATGGCTGCCGTGGTCGCGCGACTCGCTGATCAGCAGCAGAATCCGACGATGATCCGCCGGTTGCTGCTCCAGCAGATTCACCGAGTACCCCGCCGCATCCAGGATGGCCGCGCCGCCGTCGCCCGCCGGCATATGCTTCAGGTCCTTGCTGATCGTGTCCTGATCCGTGCCAAACGGCTCCACCCACGTTGCCTTCGAATCGAAGGCGACCAGCGCCATATCGCCGCGTCCGTTCCGCGTGAACAGTTCCAGCAGCGGCCCCAGCTTGCCGATCTGGTCAAACTCCAGCGGCGCATCGCGCCCCCGCTCGATGCACACCACCAGCGAAATCGGCTGCGTGTCCAGATCGTCGTCGACATGAACCTTCTGCTCGACACCGTTGTCGTAAACAGAAAAATCCTGCGGCTTCAACCCGTACAGCACATCTCCGTTCGGCTTCTCCACCAGCGTCGGCACCACGACCACCGTCGTGCTCACGCGAAACGTCGGCAGGTCGGAATTTGGATCGGCCGGAAAATCCTGGGGGGCGCGCGTGGACGGCTGCGCCGGCTGATTCTTCGGCTGGCTCGCAGGCTCTCCGGGAAACGGCTCTGCCTGTTGCTGTGGCCGGCTCTGTTGCTGGTTCGCCGGCTCACCCGGAAAAGGCTCCGCCTGTTGCTGTGCCCCGCACCAGGACGCCGCAAAGCCCAGCAACGTCACCACCAGCCATCGCCCGCACTGCCTCATTGCCTTCATTACATCAGACACAGACGAACGAGGCGAGATTACGGTTGAACAGGCGGCTGACGTGGAGGCTCAAGGAGCGTTTTCTCGGCGATCGCTGCAGAGTAAAAGATCGCAAAAGCCGCAAAGTAGAAGACAAGCCACAAACCCGAGAACGTTCGCCAGTCCGTGGCGCTGGTTCCATCCTGATTTCCGGGCAACGGATTGTGGACGAACGCCAGAAGAACAATGATCGTTTCATATCCCATCACGCCATAAAGGACCAGGCGTACCCAGAGCGGAGATCCGCGCAGGACAGCTTTCCAAAAATCTCTTCGTTGCGTGCTTCCAACTCGCCTGATTGCTACCAGGCCGGCAGGAAAACAGACAACAAAGAGTACGAAGTGCAGAATCCAAAACAGCGATTGAGGGGCAATCTCCCTGTCGGCAAGCGCTTCGATGTGGACCCAGAGGCTAACGGCAAATCCGGCGGCCGAGATCGCGATAAGAAGCCAAAGCCAGGGTTTCACCCACTCGGGTAATTCGCGGCGTGTTGCAGCCGCCCAGGCCTCTACTGGATCGAACGCGCGTGTCTTCAATACATCCGCGAGCGCCGTATCGGTCAAAGTGGCATCGGTTGGTTTTCGCGGATTGTACGAAACCATCACCATCTTGCCATCGAGATCACGAATAAACTCGCGAGCCTCGTCTTCCGTACCGCTGTCGCGAGAAAAATCACCTGAGTACGACTGGCCCTCCAGCGAGTATTCAAAGCCGATTTCCGCGGTGAAGTTTTCTCCGTTCCGCTGTCCGAAACTCCAGGAGTCGTCCTTCGCGCGCACTTCAGTCCAAACAATCCGCCCAGGGACAACCGGCCAGCCCGTTCCCCGCTTGACACGGTTCCATTTCCAGAGTGAGTGGAGTCCACCAGCAACCGTGATTGCCAGCCACGCGTCGAAGATCAACGGCCACGTGCGAGGATTCGTCCACTCAAACGGTGTGGACATTGGCATCATTCAGGTTTGCTCCGCCCAGGCCTGAACGGCGCATAAGGATCAGCCCCCGGCAGCCTCCGCGCCGGTCGAGCGTCGATCGCGTCGCGCTCGGCAAAGAACGCCGGCGTCGGATTGTAGTCGTAATCGAACGGCAGCGGCCGCTCCGGCTTCCC
>DASZYN010000647.1:0-19000 GCA_035545435.1 Acidobacteriaceae bacterium
CGCCGGGTGGAACTGGTCGAGTGGTAGCTCGGCGTCCGATCTGGGCCTTACCGGCTCGGGGCCTCGATAGAATGGGATCAGATGCCGTCCCCACGCACTGTTTCTGCTGATCCCATCGACGAGCTGGTTGGCCAGGGGGAACTGGTCTCGAACCCGCGCTCCGCACTGAGCCGAGGGCGGCGGCGCGAGCCACAACCAGAACACAAAGGGATCGAGCCCCAGGCGCAGCGGCGCGTCGCGAAGTCGCGAGTCGAGGTCGTGCGTGCGGCTGGATGGAACGCCTGGCCGTGGCTGGTCCATGGCTTCAGCACCCGGACCGGCGGGGTGACAACCGTCTACCGGCCGGATCAACATGCCGGTGAACTGAACCTTGGGTTCACCCAGACCGATACCCGGGAGAGCGTGGTCGAGAACCGGCGGCGGTTCCTGAAGGCGCTGGGCGCTCCGGCGTCGATGAAGATGGTCACGCTCCGGCAGATTCATTCGTCCAGCGTGCTGACCGTCGGCGAGCATGAGCTGTCAGAATCCTGCCAGGGCGATGGACTGATGACGAATCAGCCTGGCGTCCTGCTGGCGATCCAGACGGCGGACTGCATTCCGGTGCTGGTTGCGGATGTGAAGAAGAAGGCAGTGGCTGCTTTCCATGCCGGATGGCGCGGGACCGTGAAGCGCATCGTTGAAAGTGGTATAGGCAAGATGCGGGTGGCGTTCCGGTCGCGGCCGGAGGATCTGGTCGCGGCGATCGGCCCGGGCATCGCTGCTTGTTGCTATGCCGTGGGCGAAGAGGTGCGCAGCGAGTTCGGGTCGCAGTTCAGCTATGCGGCGGAACTGTTCCACGAGGTGTCGGACACCGATCCCATTCGGGAAAAGTACCCGATGCTGTTCCTCACCGCGCGGGCGCCCGGGCACAGCGAGCTGGGGCCGTCGCTCCATCTGGACCTGATGGAGGCCAACCGTCGACAGCTCCTCGATGCGGGGCTGCGGGCCGAGGCGATTACCGTGATCGGCGATTGCACCCGCTGCCAGAACAACCGGTACTTCTCCTACCGGGCGGAGCAGGGATTCACGGGGCGGATGCTCTCGGTGGTAGGAATCCGAAGGTAGGCCGGCGCCCCCCGGCGATGGGCTGCACTCGCTTCGGTCGGAATGACATCCGGGCTTCGTTTCGCCAGTGGCTTGTTGTCCATGACGGCGCGCTGAAGTTTCCGGATCCCTGGTCGCCATGCGTGCCGGCCAAACGTTCTGCGGGCAACCCGCTGGAAGAGCCAGCCTTCCAATGCTCGCGTTCATCCGCAGGGAGTTATGAGCAAATCCAGGATAGAGAATCAGAAGCACGCCACGGACAAGGTGAGCAAGATTTCGTCTGAGATTGCCGCTCAAACCAGGGGCGACGCGTTTGGGAAGTTCGCCGCGGCCGCTTCCGCATGGCTGGGATCGAAGTGGGCTTTCCTGGGCGCGATTTCGATCATCGCGGCGTGGGCGATTACCGGCCCCATCTTCCACTTTTCCGACACCTGGCAGCTGATTATCAATACCGGCACCACCATCGTGACCTTTTTGATGGTGTTTCTGATTCAGAACACGCAGAACCGGGACGCCCGCGCCATCAATCTGAAACTCAACGAGCTGATCCATACCAGTGCCGCGGCCGGCGATCAGATGATGGATATCGAGAAGTTGAGCGACGAGGAACTGGACGCTCTGCAGGCGCGATACGAAAAGATCCGCGCGGAGTGGATGGAGCGAAACAAGGGTCAGGGCGGGGACAAGAGTTAGCCTATCGCCTGGCGCGAGCGGCTGGCGACGCGTCCGTAATACCTCGTATTATTGGCGACCGGAATCGCTTCCGCGCCTGCTTAGGTTGGGGGTATAGCTTTACCTCGTTTATGCCCCCGTAGGTACTTCGCGCCAGCCAGACGTTACATCACCATTCCCGGCTGATGGCGGATGCTCAGCACTGGCACTTTGGCTCGCGCGATGATGCTGTACACCGTGTCGTCGCCGCGAATCGGCCAGAATGAGACGTTGGCATCGACCCCGAGCATGATCAGGTCGGCACTCATCTCCGCAGCGACGTTCAGCACTTCGTCCACGACATCGCCGATCTCCACCTGAACCGACGGGTGGGTCCACAGAGGCGCCTCGTCGGGAATGACCCGCTTCAATTCCGATCGGGTCCACTCCACCACTCGGTCCGCATCCGGCTGGCTGTTCACGCTGCGCGACAGCACATGCAGCAGCGTGATGTCGGCCCGGTAAAACTCCGCCATCTCGATGGCCATGCGCGCGCTGCTCTCGTATCCGGCGCAGAGAGAAACCGGGTGCAGAATCTTCTGCGGCGCGCCGAAGGAGGACGCTTCGCGGGCGTGGGGTCCGATGGTGCAGACGGGCACCTCGGCGGAACGGAGAATTTCGTGTGCCACCGATCCGAGCAGGAGCTTCTTGAGGTGACGGCGGCCGTGGGTTCCGGCAATGATGCGACCAGCGTGGAGTTCGCGAGCCAGCGTGGTGATCTGCTCACGCGGATTGCCCTCGGTGACCAGGATGTCGCACTCGATGCCGGCAGCCTGGGCCTTTTCCGCCATGCGCTTCAGGGTTTGCTCCGCTTCCGCTTTCATTTCAGCGACATCCAGATAGGGGATGGCAGCGGCGTCGAGTGGAACGGCCTGGCCGGGCGGGATGACGTGCAGCAGGGTGAGCGTGCTGCCGCAGGCCCGGGCCTGCGCGATGGCATGGGGGAGAAGATATTCGCTGTCTTCCAGATCCGTTGCAACGAGAATTTTTTCGGGGACCACAAAACTGCGCTTGCTGGAAACCGCTTCGTCGAGGGTTTTCATTTTGAAAAACCTCCCTGCCGGAAAGTCTCCCGCCACCTTATGGATGTGGCTGTGATTGCAGGCACCAGCCCCTGTGACGGGGGTCACGAGCCGATCCGATCTTCCTGTTGCTTAATGTCAGAAGCCGAGGCGTAACCAGGGAGACAGCGCCCGGTGATAGCAGTCACATACAACTGTTTTTCCTCAGAGATACGGTCTGTCTGCATTTCTCCAGGCTTTGAAGAGCGGACAGGAGGGCCGGATGGCCACAGAAGAATCGGTTCTGGAAACGTGTAAAAAACGGGGTATTTCGCGCAGGCGGTTCATGGAGTTCTGCGGCACGATGGCTGCGACCCTGGCGCTTCCCAAAGGCTATGGACAGACCATCGCCGGCGCGCTAACCGCGAAACGCAAACCCACGCTGGTGTGGCTGGAATTCCAGGACTGCGCCGGCAACTCCGAAGCGATGCTGCGGTCGACGCACCCGACGGTCGAGGAAGTTGTCCTGGAGACGCTCTCCTGGGAGTATCACGAGACGATCATGGCCGGGTACGGCAAGCACGCGGAGGCGGCCTTGCGTCGCGTGGTGGAAGAAGAGAAGGGCAAGTACCTGGTTGTCGTCGAAGGCTCGATTCCGGCCGGAGACGATGGCGTCTACTGCACGATTGGCGGACGCACGGCCCTCGATATTGCGCGCGAAGTCTGCACGAACGCCGCGGCCTCGATCGCCATCGGCTCCTGCGCGTGGGATGGCGGCTTGCCGAAGGCGAATCCGAATCCGACCGGAGCGATGGGGCTGCACGAGGCGGTTCCGGGGATTACGGTGGTGAACCTGCCTGGATGTCCCCATAATCCGACGAACACGGCGGCGGTGCTGGTGCATTACCTGACGTTTGGCGTGCTGCCGGCCATGGATGGCTACAATCGCCCGCTGTTCGCCTATGGGCAGCTGATTCACGATCAATGCGAACGGCGCGCGCATTACGACGCCGGCCGCTATGTGCAGGCGTGGGGCGATGAGGGCCATCGCAAGGGCTGGTGCCTGTTCAAGATGGGTTGCAAGGGACCGGAGGCGACCTACAACTGCCCCACGGTTCGATTCAACGACTCGACGAGCTGGCCGGTGAAGTCGGGCCATGGGTGCATCGGATGCGCTTCGTCGCGCTTCTGGGATACCAAGTCACCGTTCTACGAGCGGCTCCCGCATCCGGCGGGCTTCGGTGTGGATGTCACCGCCGGGCAAATTGGCTGGACGGTGGTGGGCGCCGTCGCCGCAGCGACCGCCGCTCATGCGGTTGGACACGTCGTGCGCGACCATTTCCATCCGAGCGGCGAGGGCGCGGCCAAAGAAGAAACAGCGGAAAAAACCACGACGGGGGTGAACTGAAATGGCACGAGTCGTCATCGATCCCGTCACTCGCATTGAAGGCCATCTCCGCATTGAGACGGAGGTGAACGGCGGCAAAGTTACGGATGCCTGGAGTTCGGGCACCATGTTCCGCGGCATTGAAATCATCCTGCGCGGGCGCGATCCGCGCGAAGCGTGGATCTGGGCGCAGCGCATTTGCGGCGTTTGCACCACGGTGCACGCGCTTGCCTCCGTTCGCGCGGTCGAGAACGCGCTCGGCATCGAGGTTCCCGACAATGCACGTTTGGTTCGCAACATCATCGCGGGCGCGCAGAACGTCCACGATCACGTAGTGCACTTCTATCACCTTCACGCGCTCGACTGGGTCGATGTGACCTTAGCCTTGAAGGCCGATCCGGCGAAGACTTCGCAACTGGCGCAGTCGATCTCGGAATGGCCGAAGTCGAGCACAACGTATTTCAAGGGAGTCCAGGACCGCGTCAAGGCGCTGGTCGCCAGCCGGCAGTTGAGCCTCTTTAGCAGCGGTGACTGGGGACACCCTGCTTACCAACTGCCGCCGGAAGCGAACCTGCTTGCCGTCGCGCATTACATCGAAGCGCTGGACATGCAGCGGGACTTTATTCGCATCCACGCGGTCCTGGGCGGTAAGAATCCACACCTGCAGACCTATCTGGTGGGTGGGATGTCTACCGCAATCGATGGCAACGAGCCGGAAGCCGTCATTAATCCGGAACGTATCACGCTCTTTAATGAGCTTGCGGCTCGTGCCAAAACCTTCGTTCAGCAGGTTTATGTTCCCGATGTCCTCGCGGTCGCCAGCTTCTACAAGCAGTGGTTCGGTTACGGCGAGGGCCTCGGCAATTTCATGGCCTACGGCGATTTGCCCTCGGGCAGCGTCAACGATCCGGCGGGCTTCTTCTTCCCGCGCGGCGTGATTTTGGGCCGCGACCTGTCAACGGTGCATCCTGTCGATCCGGGTAAGGTGTCGGAGTACGTGACCCACTCCTGGTACGACTACTCGCAAGGCGACCAGGTGGGCCGCCATCCATCGCAGGGCGAGACCAACCCGAGATACTCGGGGCCGAAGCCGCCGTACCTGACGCTCGACACGAACGCGAAGTATTCCTGGCTCAAGTCGCCGCGGTATGACGACAAGCCGATGGAAGTGGGTCCGCTGGCGCGCACGCTGATTGCCTACGCTTCCGGCGATCCCCAGGTGAAGAAGACGGTGGATGCGGTGCTGGCAAAGTTCAATGCACCGCCCACGGCGCTCTACTCGACGCTCGGCCGCATCGCGGCCCGGGCGATCGAGGCGGACCTCGTCGTGCAGAAGCTGCCGGAGTGGATCGCACAGCTCGACAACAATATGGCCCATGGGGATGTGCGTATCCACAACGGCGACAAGTGGGATCCCGACACCTGGCCGAAGTCCTGCGCCGGATTTGGGCTCGAAGAAGCCCCGCGCGGTTCGCTGGGACACTGGGTTGAGATCGAGAACAAAAAAATCGTCAACTATCAGGCCATCGTTCCTTCCACCTGGAATGCAGGTCCGCGCGATGCGCATGGGCAGCGTGGAGCCTACGAGGCTGCGCTGCTCAACACGCCGATCGCCGATCCGGAGCGTCCGCTGGAAGTGCTTCGTACCGTGCACTCGTTCGATCCATGCCTGGCTTGCGCCGTGCATGTGGTCGATGGAAAGGGCCGCAGTTACGGCAGGGAAGTCGTGGCTGTAGCGGAACCGGAGGGATCCATGTCGCTCTCTCCTGTTCCAGCGGCTCTGTGTTCCATAGGAGGCGAGTGATGGCCACTCTGGTTCGTCCCGCGCCGAAGAAGCATGTGGCGGCGGGCGAAGAGCACCTCGTCCCCGTCTACGTCTGGGAGCTGCCGGTCCGCTTGAGCCACTGGGGCATCGTGGCCGCGGTCACGGTGCTCACCTGGACGGGCCTCTACATGAACCATCCGTTTCTCATCTTTCACGGCCCGCGCGAGTGGACCATGGGAACGGTGCGGTTCATCCACGAGCTGGCCGGGTTTGAGCTGATCGGGGCGCTGCTGGTTCGCATCTACTGGTTCTTCGCCGGCAATCACTGGGCGCGCTGGCGGCAGTTCCTGCCGCTGACCCAGCGGCAGTGGAAGAGCCTGAAGGCCATGTTCCGTTACTACACGTTCCAGCAGAAGAAGCCGTTCGAACAGATCGGGCACAACACGCTGGCCGGGCTAACGTACATCATCGTTTACTTCCTGATTGCCTGCGAGTGCGTCACGGGGCTCGTTCTGCTGGCGACCGTGGGGGGCTCGCACACACTAACGTTCTTCGTTGGCTGGATTCCCCACATCATCGACATTCAGTGGCTTCGCTTCGTGCACTTCCTGTTCATGTTCTTCCTCATGGGATTCTTCATTCACCACGTCTACAGTGCGACGCTGGTGGCCATGACCGAACGCAACGCGGAGATGGAAAGTATCTTCAGCGGTTACAAATTCGTGGATGACCAGACGATTGACGAAGAGCTGGAGATCGCGCGACTGGAGCCGCAGGCACTTTTCAGCAAGCGAAAAATCCATCGGACGAGGGATTGGGATCGATGAGCACTCCCCGCATCGCCGTTCTGGGACTTGGCAATCTGATGCGGACCGACGATGCGGTCGGCATGCTGGCCCTGCAACGCCTGCGTTCCGACCCTCGTTTTCCGCAGTCGATTCCGCTCATCGAGGGCGGCACCCTGGGACTGGACCTGATCTATCCGCTCGACGGTTTCACGCACGTGCTCGCGCTGGACGCGATCGATGCCGGAGTTCAGCCCGGCACAGTGCTGCGTTATTCGGGGGATGCGATCGCCGATCTGCCCATCTCGAAGAGCGTCCATCTGCTGGGATTCTCGGATCTGATCGGCTCGATGCGGCTGATCGGCAATGCTCCCGAGGAAATCGTCGTCCTCGGAGTGCAGCCGAAGACGATCGACTGGGGAACAGAACTGACCTCGCCGGTTGAGGCCGCACTGGATATTCTCATCGAGCAGGTTCTGGACCAGATCGGCCAGTGGTCCGAAGAAAATGAGGGAATGCCGGCCGTGTCGAACCGGGTCGAGGCGACTGTACCGCAGTTGGCAGCCGCTGAAGAAGCCTGGTATTGGTAGATTGGCCTGCCATAGGCAGGGAAATTGGGCCGCGTTACATTGCCCCCCCAGAGGGATCATGAACTGCACACGCATCATTACCCGCCGGAGCCTGTCCGATGCATGAAGTCGGCATCGCGACGTCCATTCTCTCGGCGGGCCACCGCGAGACAGAACGCCGGCCCGGAGCCAGGCTCGTCGGCATTGGCGTGCGCATCGGAGTGCTGTCCGGCGTCGATGTCGACGCGCTGCGTTTTGCATTCGAGTGCATCACGGCCGAAACTGAAGATGAGAAGGTGGTGTTGACCACCGAGCAATGCCCGCGGGTCAATCGCTGTGAGGACTGCAGGCACGAATTCTCGTCCCGGCAATCGTCGCCGTTCTCCGACGCCCCCTGTCCGCGCTGCCACAGCGCCCGCACCAGCTTCGTCAGCGGCGATCAGCTGGATATCGCGTTTATCGAAGTGGAGGAACCATGACCGTTGTCCGAGTCGAGCAGAAAGTCCTCAATGAGAATCAGCGCATCGCCCTCGAGCTGCGCCGCCGCTTCGCGGAACACGACATCCTCTGCCTGAATCTCATCAGCTCGCCGGGTTCCGGCAAAACTACGCTGCTCGAGCAGACGCTTGCCGGTCTTGGGCCGGAGGAGAAAATCGCGGTTCTTACCGGCGATCTGCAAACGGAGAATGACGCCAAACGCCTGGCGCGCTACGGTTTTCCCGTGCAGCAGATCGTCACCGGCGGTGTCTGCCATCTCGACGGCAAGATGATCGAGCGCCATCTCCAGGCCTGGTCGCTGGAAGACATCGACGTGTTGTTCATCGAAAATGTCGGCAATCTGGTCTGCCCTTCGAGTTACGACCTCGGCGAAGAGGCGAAGATTGTCCTGCTCAGTGTGACCGAAGGCGAAGACAAGCCCCTCAAATATCCGTCGATTTTCCTGAAGTCGTCGTTGCTCCTTCTCACCAAGGTCGACCTGCTGCCCTACGTCCCCTTCGACATCGAGGCGGCAAAGGCAAACGCGCGGCAAATCAACCCCGCGATCGAGATCCTCGAAGTCTCGTGCTCCACCGGCAAGGGCATGGACGAATGGCGGACCTGGCTCCGGAATCGACGTGCCCGGTCTGCTGCGACCCCTGCAAACGGGCGATAGCCGGCAGTCGAGCCCTTCCGGTTCCACCAAAATAATATTTCTTCGAACCAGGAGTAATGACTCCGCTGGGCAGACGCGTCCCCGCCGCACGGGGCCTGATCGAGCCTCACAGCCCCATTCTGCAGGACTTAGCAGCACCCTGAATCGGGAAACCCCTCACCGGCCCGTTCCGAACCGGGTATGAGCTAAGTGATACAAATCACTGCGCCAGAAGTAACCCCGACCTGTGATTCTCATCACTGTGTCGCATTTCTGAACACCGCTATTCTCCACGAGTACTGAACCGTAATTTCAGCAAACCGGGGTCGCAAGGCTCCGCTTGCTGTGCGAGGTGAATACGCATGCGCCGTTTCCTATTCAGCATCGCGTGTCTTCTGCTACTGACCGGGTTCGCAGGAACCAGGCTGGCGCTCGCTGCCGGCGGTGGCCAGCAGCCTGCGGCAACTTCCCAATCGAAGGCGGCGGTAGACTCGACGAATTTCGTCGGTCAGGAGACCTGCGCCACTTGTCATGAGGACGTGGTCAAGAAATTTGGAACGAATCCTCACTCTCGTCTCGCCCTCGAACATGCCGGCAAGGGCGTTACCTGCGAGAGCTGCCACGGTCCCGGCCAGGCGCACGTTGAAGGCGGCGGCGACGTCACGAAGATCAGGCGCTTCGACAAGCTCGGCACCAAACAGATCGACGCAACCTGCCTGGGCTGCCACGCCGGCGCGCATCCGAACTTCGACCGCTCTCCGCATGCGAAGGCGGATGTGAGCTGCCTCGGGTGCCACAACGTGCATGATTCGAAAACCCCCGAGCATCTGCTGAAAGCCGAACAGCCGAAGCTTTGCTTCCAGTGCCACACCGATCAGAAGGCGAACTTCGACATGCCCTTCCATCACCCGGTGAACGAAGGCACAGTGAGCTGCAGCGACTGCCACAATCCGCACGGCACGTTCAACAAAGCGAATCTGAAGGCGATCGCCGATCAGAACGCCGTCTGCACCAAATGCCACACGGATACTCGCGGGCCGTTCGTCTTCGAGCACGCCGCGGTCAAGGCAGAGGGCTGCACGGGTTGCCACACGCCCCACGGTTCGCAGAATGCGCGAATGCTGAACATGCCGTCGATCAACATGCTCTGCAACCAGTGCCACAGTCCGGTTGCCGAGGCGACGGTCCACGGGATGGGTGCAGGCTCGACCGCATCGCAGCCCTGCATCAGCTGCCACACCATGATTCACGGATCGAACGTCAGTCAGGCGTTCATCCGGTAACGGTTCAAGCGAGGCTTTTATGAAGACGACAGGCTGGTTTTCCTGGCTCTCCAATCCGCGGCGCTCACGGACTCTCGCCGGCCGCGTGGGTCAGGGTGTTGGAGTTGCCATCATCGGTATGACCACGGGCGTCGCTCTTGCCCAGGCTCCCGCGCCGGACACGCAGCCGGTGGCGCCGAACGGTTACACGCTGCACCAAAGCGTGGATCTCGGCGGCCGCATGACCAATGTGACCGGAAGCGGCGCCATGTACGACACCCTGGTCAACATGCGCTCAGGCCCGCGCGTGCTGGGCGAAACCTTTGAGCTCCGGGCTCTGCCCGGCACAAAGCATATGCTGGTGGACTCGCTGACGGCGTTCGGCAGCGGATTCGGCGGCGATCCCAACAACTTCGCTCGCCTTAGCTTCTCCAAAGGCAACCTGTTCGATTTTTCCGGACTCTTTCGTCGCGATCGCCAGTACTTCGACTACGATCTGCTCGGCAATCCGAATATCGTTCCCGGAAGGTCGATTCCGATCGGCCCAACGAGTGCTCCGACGGGTTCGCTCGCCTGGCCCCAGGTGAAGGTATCGCCGGTCATGTTCAACACCGTCCGCCGCATGACGGATACAAACCTTACGATCCTGCCGCTGTCCACGTTCAGCTACCGGATCGCCTATTCGCACAATACATTCGAGGGACCGGCTCTGAGCCCCAGCTACGCGATCGCCAAATACGACGCGCTGCTGCGGCAGTATCAGCGCAACGGCTCGGACGATTACACCGCCGCCCTGGACTGGAAACCGCTGCCCCAAACCCGGGTGACTATTGAAGAAAACGTCAACCGCTACAAGTCCGACACCTTTTTCACTCTGAATCCGAATCAGTTCATGGTGCAGGAGGCAGACGGAACAAAGGTGGATCTCGGCAACTGGGACAGCGAGACGCCGTATGGCGCCTCCGCCTGCAACGCGAACAGCCTCGGGACCACTCCCGTACTGTCGGCGCCGCAGACTCCGGGCGGTCTGCCGGTGATCAATGCCGCCTGCGCGGTCGTAACCAGCTATTTGCGGACGCAGCCAACGCGCATCACGATTCCCACCTCGATCATCCGGCTGCAAAGCTCCAGCATTGCGAAGGTCACCATGAACGGCGACTTCCGCTATACCCTGGCCAATATGGAGATGCCGAATTACTACGAGAACTTCAAGGGTCTCAACGGTGCCGTTCGTTCCAGTACCTACAGCGGCGGTTCCGCGAGCGCACACCGGGCCGTCCTTTCGGCCGACTACGGGATCGTGTGGCAGGCCACGGACGCGATCAGCATCTCGGATCAGTTTGACTACTCCAGCGTTCAGCAACCGGGCTGGTCGAACATTCCGGCGCCTGCGACGCTTTCTACTCCCACCACGGCGGGCAATCAGACAATCAACTACTCCGGCCCGCTGACGCCCGGAACCGGTGCGCTGCCGCACGGGATCGAGGGCTTTCGTTATCCCGGATTCTTCGGGCAGTCGTACATCACCAACAGCGCAACTCTCAGCTGGGACGCGACGCCACGGACCCGGTACTTCATCACCTATCGCTACAGCGATCACACCATCGGCGAGGGTGGGGATCACACAGTACGTCCGGTGGATACATCGGTCGACCCGTTCCAGGGAACGGTCGAGATCAAAGAGAACGCCGGCATCCTTGGCGTGAGCCTGCGGCCGGCGACAAACTGGGACATCAACGGCTCGGCCGAGATCGGCTACCTCGACAACGCGTTCACTCCGGTAGGATCGCGCCAGTTGCAGCGGTACAGGGTTCACACCACCTACAAGCCGAAGAGATGGATGGTGCTGTCGGGGGCCTTCAACGATCTCGAGCGCCATAACAATACGTTCAACAACGAAGAAGAGATCGCGGCCGGAGCAATCTACTACGGTCCCATCAATCACATCGATCACACCCGCATTGCCAGCCTGGGAGCGACTCTGAACCCAAATGAGCACTACGGGTTCGACATGAACTATGTCTGGAACGATGTCTATACAGCGACCAATACCTGCTTCACCAGCGGCGCTGCGGCCAACCTTCCGGGAACGGCCACGCTGAAGAGCGATGGCACGCCGGACGTTTGCCCAGGGGTCTTCGCGCGCGGCTCGACGACCATTCTGGTCGACTGGCATGCCCGGGCCTACGAGGACATACCGGTGCAGTATGGGTCGGCGTCGATTCACATCACTCCGAACAACAAATTCCGCTCCGACATCGGCTATCGCATCGATTCGTCGAACGGAAGCCGCTTCTATCAGGATCCGCGCGATGTGGCCGGATCCCTGGTTTCCACCTGGCAGCAGCCCTTCGTGGATGTTGCCTACACGCTTCATCCAGGATTCATCTGGAAGGCCGAGTACAACTTCTTCGGCTACGGCGAGGGCGGACCCTCCGGACCGGCCTACTGCAGCCTCTCCACAGGACTGACGGCCTCCGTTGTGCCCTGTGCATCGCTGCCGTATCCAACCGGTTTGACCGAGGCGTCTTCCGGTCTTACCGCGCCGCGGAATTTCCACGCTAACAATGTCACCCTCGGATTCCACTACGAGTTCTGAGGCTCTTCACGATGAACCATGGCCGGAGGCTCAAGCCTCCGGCCCCAGCAGCAAGGAGCGAAAGGTGAAACAGAACGTCCGTATTGCCGTCCTGACTCTGCTGAGTGCTTCTCTTGTCCTTCCCGCGGTCGCGCAACAGGCCGGTGAGGCGACTTACAAAGCGAAATGCGCCATGTGCCACGGCGCCGACGGGGTCGGCAACACAACGGTTGGCAAAAATATGAAGGTGCGCTCGCTGAAGTCTCCTGAAGACATCAAGGCGACCGATGCCGAGCTCTTCAAGCAGACCAAAGAAGGTGTCGGCAAGATGCAGGGTTATGCCGGCAAGCTGACCGACGCCCAGATCAGGGACGTGGTCAGCTTCATACGTACGCTGCAAAAGTAAGCGAGTACGGAACAGGGAAAGGGCGAGGCCGGCATCGACCAGCGATTGCCGGACCACGCTGGAGTTGTGCCCGGCCTGAGCATGAAGGTGTTCCGGTCCGGGGATTCCGCCGGGCGCTTCCCAGCTACCCCGTCTGGAATCGGGAAAGCCGAAGGAATGGGGACCCAAGCGGTAAATCTGCCTGCAGAATGTCGTTCCAAAGGCAGCCGGGCTCATCGACATCTTCTCTTTGACGGTCTCGTTCTTCTCTTTTTCATTACTGCGCTGTCGGTTCTCCCTCAGGCACGCGCCCAGAAGGCATCGGATTGCCTGCTGTGCCACGGTCCTTCAACAGGACTCAAAAACTCCAAAGGCAAAAGCATCACCATCAGCCCCTCGACGCACATGAAGGGCCCGCACTCCGACCTCGGCTGCCTGGATTGCCATACCGGCGCCTCAGAACAGACGCACAACGCGAAAAGCGCCTCAGCTTCGTGCCAGACGTGCCACGCCGATTCGGCGAAAGCCATGACCACGGGCGCTCACACCGCTCTCGGCAATCCCAACGACGCGCAGACCTGCATCACTTGCCACGGCACCACCAACACGGCCAAAGCTGTCGCCGGACCCCAGTTTTGCGCGACGTGCCACGCGAGCGAAGTTGAACAATACCGCTCCAGCGTCCATGGCCGAGCCCAGGCCAAAGGCAATGCCGATGTTCCCACCTGTCAAAGCTGCCATGGTTCTGCGCACGCCGCGCTGCCTGCGACCGACCCGCAGTCGCCGGTGAGCAAGCAGCACCTGCCGGATACCTGCGGCTCCTGCCATTCCAACCCGCAACTGGCGGCGAAATATATGTTCGCCGAGGTGCGGCCGGTCCAGGCCTATCGCCAAAGTGTGCATGGGCGCGCGCTGGAGCACGGCAACACCAGTGTTGCCTCCTGCGGCGATTGTCACGGAACTCACGACATCCTGCCGGCCTCCGATCCGAAGTCGAAGATCTGGAAACAGAACGTCGCCTCCACCTGCGGCAACTGCCACACCGGCGTCTTCAATACCTATGCGCAGAGCATTCACGGCCAGGCGGTGTCGAAAGGCGTGCTGCAGGCGGCCACCTGCACGGATTGCCACAGCGAGCACCGGATCCTCGCGCCGGGCGACCCCGGTTCGCCGGTCTACATGGCGAATGTCTCGCAGGAGGCCTGTTCGCGCTGCCACGCCGATACGCAGCTCATGGCCGGCTTCGCCATGCCCCAGGATCGCGTCCCCACATATGAGGACAGCTACCACGGCCTGGCCGCGCATGAAGGCCGCCAGACGGTTGCCAACTGCGCCAGTTGCCATGGCGTGCACAACATCTATCCATCGAGCGATGCGCGCTCCACGGTGAACCACGCCAATCTCAGCAAGACCTGCGGCCAGTGCCACGAAGACGCGGGGACCCGGTTTGCGATCGGGCCGGTACACACTCTCTCGAAGACCACTCCCGGCGGCCGCCTCCTTGACTTCGTCAAAATCTTCTACTTCATCGTCATTCCCGTCACGATCGGGTTCATGCTCCTCCACAACCTGATCGATCTGCGGCGCAAAGCGCGTAAAATCCTCGCCGGCTATCGCCAGCACCCTGGCCAGATTCGTCTCACGCTCAGCGAGCGCTGGCAGCACGTGCTGCTGGCCGTCAGCTTCATCATCCTGGTCATCACCGGCTTTGCTCTTAAGTATCCGCATGCGTTCTGGGTCAAGCCCATCGTTGGCTGGGAGCACCACATGCCCATTCGGGGATGGATCCATCGCATCGCCGGCGTCGTTCTGATCGGCGCCTCGGTGTATCACATGGTGTATCTGGCTGCGAAAAAGAGCGGGCGGCGCTGGCTCAAAGACATGATCCCGGATCTCCGCGATGCCAAAGAGGCGATCGGAACGGTTCAGTACAACCTCGGCCATCGCGATCAGCTTCCCCGCTATCGCCGCTTCAACTACGCCGAAAAGGCCGAGTACTGGGCCCTGGTCTGGGGAACCATCGTCATGGCCATTACAGGCGTGCTGCTCTGGCTCAACGACTGGATCCTCGCCCATCTCCCGCACCCGGCGACCATCCTCGCTGTCAGCACCGCGATTCACTTCTACGAAGCAATCCTCGCCACTCTGGCCATCGTCGTCTGGCACTTCTATGCGGTGATCTTCGATCCGGAGATCTATCCCATCAAGTGGACGCTGCTGACTGGCCGCGCTCCGGAGCACGAAGTGCGCGAGGTCGAGGACGAACCCGCTTCCGAAAAGAAATTGTCTGACGGTTCGGGCCCGGCGCAGATGCCGCATCCCCAGTCGGAGGGCGACGACTGATCCTCGTGTGCCAACTTTCACCGCACCCGAGCTAAGATATTCCCGCTCGGTCTGTGGCCCATATCACAGACCGGGCAACTTCCCGCGCGGTATCAACGGGAAGGACTTGGGACCCAAGTACCGCTGAAGGAGCTGAAAAATGAATCGCATCAGAACCGCGGCCATGATCCTGCTCGCCGCCTCCATTGCGGCGCCTGCGTTTGCGCAGAGCGCCGGAGCCGACACCTACAAAGCCAAATGCGCCATGTGCCATGGGCCCGATGGCACCGCGTCCACGCCGGCGGGCAAGGCGATGAAGACTCCGTCTTTCAAGGACCCCGCCTCGGTCAAGTCCACCGATGCCGATCTGATCGCGGTCACGAAAAACGGCAAAGGCAAAATGCCCGCATACGCCGGCAAACTGACCGACGCCCAGATCAAAGAAGTCGTCTCGTACATCCGCACTCTGCAGAAATAGCGGAAAACGGGAGAGTTTGGCCGTTCGTGATGCGGTGAGAACAGGGAAGAGGCGCCTGCCATTCGCCTCTTCCATTCGCCGCAATCGGCCGGCCAGGAACCACGGGAGCTGCAATGAGGACCCTTTCGTCTTTTGGCCTGGCAATTTTTGCGCCAGCGCTGCTTTTGATCGCCCTTACCCGGCCCCTGTACGCCGATGTCGACTGTCTTTCCTGCCACAGCGACACCACGATGCAGGACGCCAACGGCAAAAATGTCGGCGTCGACGCCAATAAGTTCCACGCGGGCGTTCACGGCATCCTCAAATGCGGCGATTGCCACAAAGACATTCACGACTATCCGCATCCGGCTCAACCAGCCAAGGTCCAGTGCGAAACCTGCCATGCCGATGAGGCCTCCGCCCTGGCCGGCAGCGTTCACTCGAATAAGAACGAGCATCCCTGCACCAGCTGCCACGGCAATGCCCACGAAATTGTCACAAAGACGGATCCAAATTCCGCGGTTTACCCGCTCAACATTCCCAGGACCTGCGGCTCCTGTCACGGCAATCCGGCCATGGCGCAGAAATATCATCTGCCCAACGTCTACGCCCTCTACATGGACTCCATTCACGGCTTCGCCCTCGGCAAGGAGGGCCTGCTGGTCGCCGCCAACTGCACAAGTTGCCACGGCTCGCATAAGATCCTCCCGCATACCGACCCGCAGAGCCGCACCAATCGCGCCAATATCGCTGCAACCTGCGCATCCTGTCACTTCGGCATCAACGAGCAGTATCAGCAGGGGGTTCACGGCAAGGCGGTCGCGGCGGGCGACAAACATGCTCCCGTCTGCACTGACTGCCACACAGCGCACGGGATTGTCGAGCCCACGTCGGCCGACTTCCGCATGCAGTCCACGCCCATCTGCGGATCCTGCCATCGTGAGAAGTTCTCGACGTATCGCGATACGTTCCATTCGCAACTGGGACTGCTCGGCGGTTATGTGGAGACGGCCCGCTGCTGGGACTGCCATCAGGCGCACGACGTCCGCCCAGCCTCCGATCCCAACTCGCCCATCGCCCCGGCGCACCTGGTCCAGACCTGCGGTCGCTGCCATGCGGGGGCCAACGCCAGTTTCGTGCAATACCAGCCCCACGCCAACGCACGGAATCGCAAGCTGAACCCGGCGCTCTACTACATCCGCCTGTTCATGAACCTGCTGCTCACCAGCGTGCTGACGTTCTTTACCCTGCACACTGTGCTGTGGCTGATCCGCTCGCGCTTCAAGGGCAACGGCAAGTTGCCGGGAGGGAAAAATGCCTGAACCAACCGCCGCCCCCGCAGCTGCTGACGCCGTCCCGGCGCCGGCAGTCGAGGCTGTCATTTCCCCGGCCGCTCCGGAAAAAGAGCGCTGGTTCCTGCGCTTCACCCTGGCGCAGCGCTACCTGCACGCCGTTCTGTTCACGAGCTTCCTGGTGCTCGCCGCGACCGGGCTCATGATGCGCTTCAGCGGATCGCCCTGGGCCATTCGCTTCGCGAAGCTCGTCGACGGTTTCGGCACCATCCTCTTCTTTCATAAGTTCTGTGCACTCGTGCTCAGCCTGGCGTTTGTGATCCACGTGCGTGAGATCCTGGCGCGTGGCGTGTTCAAACGCGAAAAAGGCATCTTCTGGGGACCGACGTCGATGGTGGCCAACTGGAAAGACGTCAAAGATCTTTTCGGACACATGCGCTGGTTCCTCGGCCTCGGCCCCAAGCCGAAATTCGAACGCTACGCCTACTGGGAGAAGTTCGACTACTGGGCCGTCTTCTGGGGCATGGTGGTCATCGGCTTTTCCGGATACGCCATGTGGTTCGCGCCCTTCTTCGCGCGCTTCCTGCCCGGTTGGGCGCTCAACGCGGCGCTCGTTATCCATAGCGAGGAAGGCCTGCTCGCCATCCTCTTCATCTTTTCCATCCATTTCGTGAACACCCACCTGCGTCCTGACAGTTTCCCGATGGACATGGTGATCTTCACGGGCCGCGAGAGCGAGGAGGAATTTAAACATCGGCGTCCCGACGAATACCAGCGCATGGTCGCCGAGGGAAAAGCTGCGACAAGGATCACAGACGCGCCCCCTAAGTGGTTGATAAATTTCAGTCGGGTGGTCGGGTTTACCGCTATATTGATTGGCCTGACTCTCCTCGTGCTGACGCTGAGCGCGTACTTCGCTGAATAAGAGGTCCAGGCAATGTCCCAATGGCGCAGACTGAAGGAAGACTGGCTCCAGCCGTTTTTCTTCTATGGCAACAACCTTCTTAGCCTGATTGGCGGTGCGCTCACCACCGCGGCGGGCTGCGTCCTCGTTGGCTTCTGGATCGTCTCCATCTTCGGCCACGCCGGTTCTTCCAATCCTTACCTCGGCCTCATTCTCGATCTTTTCCTGCCGGGTTTGTTTGTCTTCGGCCTTGCTCTCATTCCTGTTGGCATTTGGCTGCACCGCAGGCGCCTGATCGCTGCCGGACAAGTACCTGCCACCTACCCGACCATCGATCTGCGCAATCCCGCCTTCCGGCATGGAATAGAAGTTGTCGTCATCGCGACGTTCATCAACTTTGTCATCGTCGGCACGGCCACCTATCGCGGCGTCTCGTACATGGATTCACCCCATTTCTGCGGGCAGTCCTGCCATGTGATGGCGCCGCAGTGGGCCGCCTTTCAGGAATCGCCCCACTCCAGCGTCGACTGCGTCCAGTGCCATGTTGGCTCGGGCATGAAGTCGTATATCCATGCCAAGGTGAACGGCACCAAACAGCTGGTCGAGGTCACCTTTCACACCTGGCCCACGCCCATTCGCGCCAATCTCAATACCCTGCGGCCGGCGCGCGAAACCTGCGAGGCTTGTCACTCGCCCACGCGCTTCGTCGGCGAGAAGCTGCTGGTCAAGACCACCTTCGGCGACGACGAAAAGAACGCGATGACCCGCACCGTTCTGGTTTTGCATCTGGGCGGTGTCGATTCGGTCTCTCACTTCACCGGTATCCACGGCCATCACCTGAACAACTTCGAATACGTGGCCACTGACAACACGCTGCAGACCATCCTGTCGGTCACCGCCACCAATTCCGACGGATCGAAGACCGAATACATCAGCTCCGACGCCAAAGGCCCCATCCAGGGCGTGCGCCGCACCATGGACTGCATCGACTGCCACAACCAGGCCACGCATGTCTTCCAGACAGCCGAGGAAGCCATCGATCGCGCCATGCTGGATGGCACGCCGGACCCGAACCTGCCGTTCATTCACAAGCAGGGTCTCCAGCTCATTCAGGCGACGTATTCATCGCAGGCCGAAGCGGGACAGAAGATCACCTCAGGCCTCGAAGACTTCTACCGGACGCAATACCCGCAAATCTGGTCCTCGCAGCGGGCGCAGATCGAGGCATCAGCGCGTCGGCTGGTTGGAATCTACGACCGCAACGTCTTTCCGTCGATGAAGATTACCTGGGGCACGTATCCCAACAACATCGGCCACATGGCCTATCCGGGCTGCTTCCGCTGCCACGACGGCAGCCACACCAGCAA